>JAFZRG010000215.1 GCA_017619985.1 Bacillota bacterium
GGACGGGGAGATCAAGTCCCTGACCAACCGGATCCAGGAACTGCAGACCCAGAAGACGGCCCTGCAGCCCTGGCTGGATCTCGACATGCCCCTGGAATACGAGGGAACGGAGCACGTCTCCTTCACCCTGTGTTCCCTGCCGGCGGACGCGCCGAAGGCGGACGTGGAAAGCGCTCTGGCCATGGCAGCTCCGGAGAGCGAGCTCATCCCCGTGTCTTCGGACAAGTTCCTGCAGTACTGCGTGCTTGTCTGCCACCGGGAGGAATTTGCCGAGGCGGAGGACGCCCTGCGCAATTTCAGCTACGCTCCCATGGAGAGGCTCGGGCTGGAAGGGGATCCCCGCAGCAACGTCGTGCGCATCGACAACGAAATCGAATACAACGAGGTCAAAATAGAGAGAGCCAAGGGCAAGATCCTGAGCGAGACGGCCTACCGCGCCTATCTCCAGCAGAGCTGGGACAGCCTCGCTACAAAACTGTACGAGACGGAGAGCCGCAGCCGCATGCTGAATTCCGACAGCTCCTTCGCCATGGAGGGCTGGGTCCCGGAGGAGGATCTGCCGGAACTGGAGAGGGTCCTGGGCAATTACGTCGTGCATGCGGAGTTCGAGGATCCGTCGCCGGAAGAATATCCGGACGTGCCGGTCAAGCTGAAGAACAACATCTTCACCCGCTGCATGAGCATGATCACCAACATGTACTCTCTGCCGGCCTACGACGGGATCGATCCCAACCCCCTGATGGCGCCGTTCTTCATCATCTTCTACGGCATGATGATGGCGGACATGGGCTACGGCCTTCTGATGTTCATCGGCGGCATGCTGATGATCAAGAAGATGAAGGCCAGGGGCGGCATGCGCGACTTCGGAGAACTGCTCATCTGGTGCGGTATCTCGACGTTCCTGTGGGGCGCCGCGACGGGCGGTTTCTTCGGAGACTTCATCCCGCAGGCGCTCAAGATCATCAACCCCGAGAGCACGTTCACGATGCCGGCTCTGTTCACGCCGCTCGAGGACACCATCGCGATCCTGTTCGGATCCCTGGCCCTTGGCGTGATCCAGATCTTCACCGGCATGGCCGTGAGCGTCAAAGAAAAGTTCAGGAACAAGGACTATAAAGGCGCCCTGTTCGAAGAGTTCACCTGGTGGGCCATCCTGTTCGGCGTCGTTCTGGCGGTCCTGGGCAAGGGCAATATCGGCAAGATCCCCGTGCTGCTGTGCGCCGGCGGACTGCTGCTCGTAGCGGGCTGCTTCGTCAACAACAAGGGGTTCGCGAAGGTGACGTCCATCGTCGGCGCCATCTATAACGGCGTGACGGGTTACTTTTCCGACATCCTGTCGTACGCGCGCCTCATGGCGCTCATGCTGGCAGGCTCCGTCATCTCGCAGGTGTTCAACACTTTGGGGTCGGTCACGGGCAACATCGTTCTGTTCGTGATCATCTCCATGCTCGGCAACATGCTGAATCTGGCCCTCAACCTGCTGGGCTGCTACGTACACGACCTGAGACTGCAGTGTCTGGAATTCTTCAAGCGGTTCTACAAGGACGGCGGCAAGCCGTTCCGCCCGCTGGACGTGCAGACGAAATATTACAACGTTACGGAACGCGAATAGCGTATTTTAAGGAGGTAAAATCATGCTTGAGTTCATCGAATCCTACAACGGATTGTTCTTCGCCTTCCTCGGCGCGGCGCTGGCTGTCGGCCTGTCCTGCGTCGGTTCCGCCAAGGGCACCGGCATCGTAGGCGAGGCGGCCGCGGGCCTGCTTTCCCAGGCTCCCGAGCACTTCTCCAAGTGCCTGATCCTGCAGGTGCTTCCGGGCACGCAGGGCCTGTACGGCATCGTTGTATGGTTCTTCGCGCTGTACACCATGGGCGCCTTCTCCGGCGGCATCGTTCCGCTGACCGTCACCCAGGGCCTCGCGATCTTCGGCGCATGCATGCCCATGGCTTTGGGCGGCCTGCTTTCGGCCATCGCCCAGGGCAGAGTGGCTGCGGCGTCCATCAACATCGTGGCCAAGAAGCCGGGCGACTGGTTCAAGGGCACCATCATGTGCGGCATCGTCGAATTCTACGCCATCCTTTCCCTGCTGGCTTCCGTCATCCTGCTGATGAGGGTGCTGTAAGGGTCAACGAAACGAAAGGCAAGCGAAATGGCTATCAACGGAATCGAACGGATCGCCGAGCGCATCCTGCGGGATGCGCAGACGGAAGCGGCGGGCATACAGAAAGTCGCGGAGGAGAACTGCGCGAAGATCGCTGCCCAATATGACAAACAGGCCAGGCTGGCCTCCGTGGAGATCCAGGAAGCAGCGGAAAAGGAAGCCAAAGAGATCATCAAGCGCATGAAGGGCGAGGCGGAGATGAAGACCAGAGGGGTCCTGCTGGAGGAAAAGCAGGTCCTGATGCAGAAGGCCTTCGACATGGCGCAAGAGGAGATCCTCGCCATGGACGAAGAGAAATACCGCGCCTTTCTCGTCGCGCTGGCCTGCAAGGCCTGCTCGTCCGGCAAGGAAGAGCTGATGCTCGGCGAAAAGGATCTGAAGCGCTTCGGCCAGGATCTGTGCGATGAGATCAACGCGAAGCTGGCGGAAGACGGCCGTCCCGCGAAGCTGACCCTGTGCAAAAAGCCCTGCGATATCGACGGCGGCCTGAAGCTGAAACAGGGCAACGTGGTGACGAACTGCAGCGTGGGTACGCTTCTGGCAGGGGAGAGGGACAAACTCGTGCCCCAGGTGGCGGCCATGCTCTTCGAATGAGGGAGGTAAGGGATGTCCAGGATCAGGGATAACGATTACCTCTGCGTTTCCGCCATGCTGCGGGGCAAAGAGGCCCATATGATCGGCAAGGACGCCTTTGCGCGCATGGCCGAGGCGGAGAACGTCCAGGCTGCGGCGAAGATGGCGGAGGATTACGGCTATACGGATCTGGATCTGTCCACGCCCCAGACGGTGGACGCCTCTCTGAACAAGGTCAGGGCGGCGGCTTACGAGGAACTGGCGCAGATCCTTCCCCAGCCTGCTCTGCTGGACCTGTTCCGGCTGAAGTACGACTACCACAACGCCAAGATACTGGTGAAGAGCGCGGCCCGTCCGCAGGCCCAGGAGGAGCCCCTTTCTTCGGAAGGGCGGCTGACCCCGGATCAGATCCGGGAACTGTTTGCCTCCGAAACGGCGCTGGGCACTCTGAAGGACGCCATGACGGAAGCTTCGGAGACCCTGGCGAAGACGCAGAATCCGCAGCTGGCGGATTTCGGCCTGGATCTGGCATATTTCAGGGAGATGCAGGAATGCGCCTCCCAGCTGGGCGGCACGTCGCAGGCGTACATCCGCCTGCTGACGGATGTGGCGAACCTGAATTCCTACGTGCGCTCCGTGCGTATGGGAAAGAGCGCGGACTTCCTGAAGTTCGCACTGGCGGAGGGCGGTTCGGTGGATATGGACATCCTGCTGAACCGGTGGCCGGACCAGGACGTGAGCGATCTTTACACGGGAACGCCCCTGGAGAGCGCCGCGAAGTTCGCGGGAGAAGCCATGGGCGGGTGGAAGATCACGCCGTTCGAACTGGCCTGCGACAACGCCCTGACCGCCTGTCTGGGAGACACCCTTTACGTGCCTTTCGGCGCGGACGCGGTGACCTCCTATCTGGCTTCCCTGGACACGGAGATCCGGGACCTGCGCATGATCCTGTCCGGCAAGATCTGCGGCATCTCCACGGAGGCCATCAAGGAAAGGCTGCGTGATGTGAATGTATAGGATTGCAGTGATCGGCGGAAGCGACACCGTGATCGGGTTCAAGGCCCTCGGCCTGGATACGTTCCCGGTGAATTCGGACGAAGAAGCCTCCGCCGCTTTCAAACAGATCATTCAGACCGAGAACGACCCCTACGCCATCGTGTATGTGGAAGAGACCTGGGCGGAAGGACTTTCCTCCGCCATCCACAAATTCCGCAGCGACCCCGAACTGGCGATCATCCTGATCCCGGGACGGGACGGCAGCAGGGGAATGGGTCTGCAGGCGCTGAAGGATGCCGTGGAAAAAGCGGTGGGTTCTGATATCACAGGAGATTAGATATGAGCGGAAAAGTTGTAAAAGTATCGGGTCCGCTGGTGGTGGCCGACGGCCTGTCGGACGCCAACGTCGCGGACGTCGTCAGAGTCGGCGAGCAGCACCTGGTCGGCGAGATCCTGAACATGACGGGAGACAGCGCGTCCATCCAGGTCTACGAAGAGACCTCCGGCCTGGGACCCGGCGCAGTCGTCGAGACCACCGGCTATCCTCTGTCCGTGGAACTGGGCCCCGGCATGCTGGAAGGCATCTACGACGGCATCCAGAGACCGCTGACGGAGATACGCAAACTGTCCGGCGACACGATCGCCAGAGGCATTTCCGTGCCGGCGCTCTCCCGGGAGAAGACCTGGGACTTCGTGCCGACGGCGAAGGAAGGCGATGAGCTGAAGGGCGGCGACTTCCTCGGCACCGTGCAGGAGACCACCGCGATCGAGCACCGCATCATGGTGCCGTACGGCGCGGACGGCGTTCTGAAGGAGATCCGCGGCGGCATGTTCACCGTGGACGACGTGATCGCGAAGATCGAAACGGCGGACGGAAAGATCCGCGAACTCACCATGGCCCAGAAATGGCCGGTGCGCGTCGCGCGTCCCTACGTCAAGAAATACGTGCCGGAGATCCCGCTCTCGACGGGTCAGCGCATCATCGACATGCTGTTCCCGCTCGCGAAGGGCGGCACGGCAGCAGTCCCGGGACCGTTCGGCTCCGGCAAGACCGTCGTGCAGCACCAGCTGGCGAAGTGGTCCGACGTGGATATCGTCATCTACATCGGCTGCGGCGAACGCGGCAACGAGATGACGGACGTACTGAACGAATTCCCCGAGCTGATCGACCCGCATAACGGCGAGCCTCTGATGAAGAGAACCGTCCTGATCGCCAACACGTCCGACATGCCGGTGGCGGCCCGCGAGGCTTCCATCTACACCGGCATCACGATCGCGGAGTACTTCCGCGACATGGGCTACGACGTGGCGGTCATCGCGGACTCCACGAGCCGCTGGGCAGAGGCCCTGCGCGAGATGTCCGGCCGTCTGGAGGAGATGCCCGGCGAAGAAGGCTATCCGGCCTATCTGACGTCCCGCATCGCGCAGTTCTACGAAAGAGCCGGCGTCGTGCAGACCATAGGCACGGAAGAGAGAAAGGGCAGCATCACGGCCATCGGCGCGGTCTCGCCTCCGGGCGGCGACCTGTCCGAACCGGTCTCGCAGGGCACCATGCGCATCGTCAAGGTGTTCTGGTCCCTGGACAGCTCTTTGGCCTACGCGCGCCACTTCCCGGCGATCAACTGGCTGACGAGCTATTCGCTCTACACCGGCAACCTGCAGCCCTGGTACGACGAGAACATGGGCACGGGCTTCGTCAAGAACCGCGAACGCGCCATGAGCCTTCTGCAGGAGGAAGCCAGCCTGAACGAGATCGTCAAGCTGGTCGGCCGCGACAGCCTCGGCGCCATGGATCAGCTGACCCTGGAGACCGCCAAGATGATACGCGAAGACTTCCTGCAGCAGAACGCCTTTATGGACGTGGACAGCTATTCCGAGCTGAAGCGCCAGGCCATGCTGCTGGGGATCATCCTGAAATACGACGACCTGGGCCGGGAAGCCATCAACAAAGGGGCGGACATGAACGCTCTGTTCAGCCTGCCCGTCAGAGAGCAGATCGGCCGTGCGAAGTACGTGGAGTCGAACCGTTACGAGGAGACCTATGCCAAGATCGACGCCCAGATGGCGGAAGAGATCGCCAAAGCCGTCGAGGCGGGAGGTGAAGAAGTATGATACGCGAATACAGAACCATCCGTGAAGTCGTCAGCCCGCTGATGGTGGTCAAGGAAGTCGAAGGGGTCACCTACGACGAACTGGCCGAGATCGAACTGCACGACGGAAGCATCCGCCACGGCAAGGTGCTCGAAGTCAACGGCGACACCGCGGTCGTCCAGCTGTTCGAGGACGCCAGAGGCATCAACCTGTCGCAGGGCAAGGTCCGTTTCCTGGGTCACCCGCTGGAACTGGCGGTGTCCGGCGACATGCTGGGCCGCGTGTTCAACGGCATGGGCAAGCCCATCGACGGCGGCCCGGACATCCTGGCGGAGGAAATGAAGGACATCAACGGCCTGGCCATGAACCCGGCCGCGAGAGCCTATCCCGCAGAGTTCATCCAGACAGGCGTTTCCACGATCGACGGCCTGAACACCCTGGTCAGAGGGCAGAAACTGCCCATCTTCTCCGGCTCCGGCCTTCCCCACAAGGAATTGGCGGCGCAGATCGCGCGCCAGGCCAAAGTGCTGGGAGACGGAGATAACTTCGCCGTCGTCTTCGCCGCCATCGGCATCACGTTCGAGGAATCCGAATTCTTCATCCGCGACTTCCGCAGGACGGGCGCCATCGACCGCACCGTGGTCTTCTCCAACCTGGCCAACGACCCGGCGGTCGAACGCATCTCCACGCCGCGCATGGCCCTGACCGCCGCCGAATATCTGGCGTTCGAGAAGGATATGCACGTGCTGGTCATCATGACGGACATCACGAACTACGCGGAAGCGCTGCGCGAAGTCTCCGCGGCCAAAAAGGAAGTGCCCGGACGCCGCGGCTATCCCGGCTATCTGTACACCGACCTGGCCACCCTCTATGAAAGGGCGGGCAGACGGCTGGGCAAGGACGGCTCCATCACGCTCATTCCGATCCTGACCATGCCGGAAGACGACAAGACGCACCCGATCCCCGACCTGACAGGCTACATCACGGAAGGGCAGATCATCCTGTCCAGAGAACTGTACCGCAAGGGCCTCGTGCCTCCCGTGGACGTGCTGCCGTCCCTGTCCCGTCTGAAGGATAAGGGCATAGGGTTCGGCAAGACCAGGGAAGACCACGCCGGCACCATGAACCAGCTGTTCGCGGCCTACGCCAGAGGCAAGGACGCCAAGGAACTCATGACGATCCTCGGCGAAGCCGCGCTGACCGACGTCGACAAACTGTACGCGAAGTTCGCCGAACAGTTCGAAAAGGAATACGTGAACCAGGGCAACGAGACGAACCGCTCCATCCAGGAGACCCTGGATCTGGGCTGGAGCCTGCTGAAGATCCTGCCCAGGACGGAGCTGAAGAGGATCAAGGAAGAACTCATCGACAAATACCTGCCGGCGCAGTAACGGAGGGCCTTTATGGCGACCTATACCCCGACCAGAATGGTGCTGAACCAGCTCAAGGGCAGGCTGAACACCGCGAGACGCGGTCACAAGCTGCTCAAGGACAAACGCGACGAGCTGATGCGCCAGTTCATGGACATCGTAAAACAGAATAAACAGCTGCGAAAATCGGTGGAGGAGGGCCTGACGGAAGCGTTCACGAGCCTGTCCGCCGCCAGTGCGGTCATGTCTCCCCAGATGCTGGAGCAGGCGCTGATGTATCCGAGGCGCACCGTGGATCTCGACGTGACATACAAGAACGTCATGAGCGTCAACGTGCCCCGCTACAGTTTCGGCGAATCCGGCGGAACGGAGGACATCATTCCCTATGCCTTCGCGCAGACGTCCGGCGACCTGGACGACGCGCTCGAAAAGATGTCGGCGGTCTTCACGGACATGCTGCAGCTGGCCGAAGTCGAGAAGTCGATGCAGCTGATGGCGGAGGAGATCGAGAGCACACGCCGCCGCGTGAACGCGCTGGAATACTCCACGATCCCCGACCTGGAGAAGAACATCCACTACATCACGATGAAGCTCGAGGAGAACGAGAACGCGACGAAGGTGCGGCTCATCAAGGTCAAAGAGATGGTGCTGCAGAAGGCGCACAACTATACGACTTAGTTCGGAGGGCAGCGACCGCTGCCCTTTTTATTGCATAAAAGTAATTGACATATTTTACCAATTACGTTATAATACTTTCACTTCTCCGCAGCGGGGCGGAAAGGAAAGAGTATGACAGCAGAATATGCAAAAGATCTTGCCGGGATCGCAGACGCTGGCGCATCCGCAGCCGAGACCCGGATGAACTACAGGACGGACAACGACGAGGTGCTGTTCGACATCCAGGAGACCATAGGCATCCTGCGTAAGAGCAACACCGGGTGGACGAGGGAACTCAACGTGGTCTCGTGGAACGGCGGCACGCCGCGCTTCGATATCCGCGACTGGGACCCCATGCACGAAAAGATGAGCAGGGGCATCACGTTCACGAAGGCCGAAGCGGATCAGATCTGCAAGTGGTTTTCGGTCAGAGGCACGCAGCTGGGCCGCCCTGCGGACGGCGCGCCGGAGGTCCCCGCGGACGACGTTCCGTTCTAGGTATAAAAGACGCTGATGGGAGTCATCGAAAATTGCATAAGAAGTAATATATTTTTAACAGAAAAAGGGTTGAGAATTTACATTCAATAAGATAGAATCCTTGTAGAAAATGTAAATACTTTCTGGTCAGAGTAGGAGCAGCGCGTTAAGTGTCCGGAGGATGGGATGTCGCCCCGGAACGAAGGCTTGCCGCGGTGCTGCCCCGCGTCCGCTGCCGAAAAGGATGTCATGAAACTCCTTTCACGGCGACGAGAAAGGAGTTTTGTCTTATGAAGAAAGAAACGGGCTACAGCGTTCAGAAACTGGTCATCCTCGGTGTGCTCATCGCCATGGAGATCGTTCTCAGCCGCTTCGTGTCCATCAGCACGTGGAACATGAAGATCGGGTTCGCTTTCATCCCCGTAGCCGCAGCAGCCATCCTGCTGGGTCCGGTCGAAGCCGCGATCTGCGGCGGTCTGGCGGACTTCCTCGGCGCCACGCTTTTCCCCATCGGAGCCTATTTCCCCGGATTCACGGCGACAGCCGCGCTCACCGGGCTCGTGTTCGGCCTGTTCTTCCACAAGGAGCAGACCCCGGCCCGCGTCGTTCCCGCCGTGCTGATCAACCAGTTTATCCTGGGCCTTCTCATCAATACTTACTGGATCTCGGTGCTGTACGGTTCGCCGTACAAAGCACTGCTCGCGACCCGCGTCGTGCAGAGCGTGCTCCTGACGGTCGTGCAGACCGCAGGCATCCTCGTGCTGGCGAAAGTGCTGCAGCGGGTCAAACCGTCTCTGCCCGCAATGGAAAGGTGACCCATGACATATCAGGAAACCATCGAATTTTTGGAGATCTCGAACTGGATGGGCAGCCGCCTGGGGCTGTCGCGCATGCAGGAGCTGCTGCATCTGCTCGGTGACCCCCATAAACAGCTCCGCTACGTCCACGTCACCGGTACGAACGGCAAGGGAAGCACCGCCGCCATGCTGGAATCCGTGCTGCGCGCGGCAGGCTATCACACGGGCCTGTACACGTCGCCGCATCTCATCCGCTACAACGAGCGCATGAAGATCGACGGAAAGAATGTCTCCGACGAGGACATGCAGAATGCCGCAGACCTCATGGCCGTGCAGATCGAGAAGATGGAGGACAAGCCCACCGTCTTCGAGCGCATCACCGTCATGGCGCTGCTGATCTTTGCGCTGAAAAAGTGCGAGATCGTCGTGCTGGAAGTGGGCCTGGGAGGAAGGCTGGACGCCACGAACGTCATCGAAGCGCCGGAATGCTCCGTCATCACGAACATGGATCTGGAGCACACGCAGGTGCTCGGCAACACCATCGAACAGATCGCCGCGGAGAAGGCCGGCATCATCAAGCACGGCTGCCCCGTGGTCCTATATGCGCAGAGCGAGGCGGCTGAATTCGTCGTGCGGGCGAAGGCCGCGGAGTGCGAAAGCCGGTTCTTCAAGACCGACCCGTCCAAGCTCCGCCTGGTGTCCCGCAGCCTGAAAGGACAGATCTTCGACTACAGAGACCGCGCAAATGTGCGTATCGCACTGCCCGGCAACTACCAGCTGCGCAACGCCATGACTGTGCTCGACGCTATCGACGTGCTCACGAGCAGGGGCTGGGACATCCCGGAAGCCGCCGTGTACAGCGGCATGAAAAACGCCGTGTGGGCGGGCCGCTTCCAGGTGCTGCACGAAGAACCTCTCGTGCTCCTCGACGGCGCACACAATCCGAACGGCGCGGGCGAGCTGGCACAGTGCCTCGACAGCTATCTGCCGGGTCAGAAACTCACGTTCATGATGGGCGTGATGGCCGACAAGGACTACCGCTCCATGCTCGACATCATGATGCCCTTCGCCAAAACTGTGTTCTGCGTCACGCCGCCGTCGGACCGCAGCCTGCCGTCCGCGGAACTGGCGCGCATCATCCGGGAGGATTACGGCATCCCCGCGGAGGACGCGGGACCCTCTTCCGAAGGCATCGCGAGAGCGTTCGAATCCTGCCGCGAGAACGACATCCTCGTCGTGTTCGGGTCGCTGTACCAGGCCGGCGAAGTGCTGGAATACTTCGGCAAAGAAGCGTAAAGGGATGGGCAGAAACGCCCGTTTGGAGTATAATAAAAGAGACAGAGAACGACAGAACCTGTCCCCCTGCACTGTGCGGAGGACAGGCTCTTTTATAACAGAGCGAAAAGGAGCGAAAGCGATATGGAGCTGAAGAATATCACACTGAGACCCGCCCCCGGCGCGGAAGCGAAGACGCTGAAAGTCCCTGCGGACGCGACGGTCGAGGCTGTCCTGAAGTCCGGCGAGGTCAAGACGAAATATCCCGTCTACGCGGCGCGCATCAACAACAAGGTCTTTCCGCTCACGGCGGTCCCCGAAGACGGCGATGAAGTCGTATTTCTCGATATGCGCGACAGCTGCGCGAAGGAGATCTACCAGCGCAGCGTCATCGACCTGTTCCGCGCGGCGATCAAGAAGTCCTTCCCGGAGGCGAAGGTGACCGTCGGCAACTCCCTCAACCGGGGCATCTTCATGGAAGTCAAGAAGGTGCGCGGCTTCGGATCCCCGGCCGTGGAAAAAGTCGAACGCACGATGAAGCAGATGGTGCGCGACAAGGTGCCGTTCACCTTTATCGAACACGGTCTGGACCAGGTCGTGCCCGACGCAGGCTACATCCGCAATTTCGATCTGCGCAAGTGCCGCAGCGGCCTCGTCATCCGCATCCCTGAAGACACGCATCCCGGCGGACTGGCGCCGTACACGGACAACAAGAGCCTGTACAAGGCCTTCGCTGTACAGCGCAAATGGTCTGAGAAGCTGGGCATCCTCACCTGCGCCGACCTGAACCATGCCATAGCGGGCGGAGAGCTCCGCGAACTGATCCTGGTCTCGGAAGCGCTGCAGGAGAAGAAGATCTCCCACATCGCCGACGAGATCGTCCACAGCGGCAAGCGCATCGTGCTCATCGCGGGACCTTCGTCCTCCGGCAAGACCACGTTCGCGCACCGGCTGTGCACGCAGCTGTGGGTCAACGGGCCCAAGCCCGTCTACATGGGCACGGACGACTATTATCTCGACCGCGACCAGATCCCCTTCGGGCCGGACGGCACGCAGAATTTCGAGAACCTCGACAGCATCGACGTGGCGCTGTTCAACGAGCACCTGCAGACGCTGCTCGCGGGCGGTGAGGTGGACCTGCCGCGCTTCGACTTCAACCTCGGC
Organism: Bacillota bacterium; assembly: GCA_017619985.1. GTDB lineage: Bacteria > Bacillota > Clostridia > Peptostreptococcales > Anaerovoracaceae > RUG11894. The sequence continues at coordinate 11,563 of JAFZRG010000215.1, forward strand.
AAGAAGGTGTTCGGCGAGCGCAAGCTCAAGCTGGCGCCTGACCAGCCCATGGTCATCGAGGGCATCCACGGCCTGAACGAAGCGCTGACGCCGTCCATCCCCAAGAGCGAGAAATACAAGATCTACATCAGCCCGCTCACGCAGATCCGCATCGACGACTACACGCGCATCCCGCTGACGGATACCCGCAAGCTGCGCCGCATCGTGCGCGACGCCAAGAAGAGGGGATGGGACGCCCGCCAGACCATCGAGGCCTGGCCGAAGGTGCGCGCCGGCGAAGACGTGAACATCTTCCCGTACAGCGACGAAGCCGACAACGTCTTCAACTCTGCGTTCGTCTACGAGCTGGCCGCCCTGAAGAAGGACGCGCTGCCCATGCTCACCTCCATCCCCGAGGATGACGAATACTACACCGAGGCGCAGCGCCTGGCGCGCCTGCTGTCCCACGTGGACATCATCGAGGACGACAAGTACATCCCGAACAACTCCATCCTGCGCGAGTTCATCGGCGGGAGCATCATCGTATAGAGGACATGAAGCCTGATTACCTCGCAAAACTGAATCCCCAGCAATACGAAGCGGCCACCACGCTGGAGGGGCCGCTTCTCATCCTGGCCGGGGCCGGTTCCGGCAAGACCGGCACGATGACCCACCGCATCGCCTACATGATCAAGGA
>JAFZRG010000216.1 GCA_017619985.1 Bacillota bacterium
GGCGGGTCTCTACCTCACCGGCGCGGCCAACCTGGCGGACTCCATCGCGGCCATCGACACGTGCGTCTACAAGGACAAGCTGCTGACCATGGATGAACTCATCCACGCCTGCGATACCAACTTCGAGGAAGAGAACGGCGAGCGCATCCGCCAGCTGCTGCTCAACCGCCCGCCCAAGTTCGGCAACGACAACGCCTACGTCGACGGCATCTATCACGAGATGATGCAGTTCATCGCGTCGAACGTCCAGAAGTGGCCCGACGCCAGAGGCGGCTGGTATTCGTTCAACGTGCATTCGCAGACGGTGAACGTCGCTCACGGACAGGTGACCGGCGCGACGCCGGACGGTCGCAAGGCCCGGGAACCGTTCTGCGACAACGCCTCCCCGATGATGGGGCGTGACACGAGCGGCCCGACTGCGACGGTCAAATCCGTGGCTTCCATGGGTCAGTCGTCTTTCCACGACGGGGCGCTGTTCAACCTGCGTTTCGACCCGAAGGGCGTCGAAGGCGAGAAGGGCCTGCAGAGCATCGAGGCCGTCATCCGCACGTATTTCAAGCACGGCGGCGAACACATCCAGATCAACGTGGTCGACACGGAGACCCTGAAAGACGCGCAGATCCATCCCGAGATGCACAAGGGCCTGATGGTGCGCGTGGCAGGTTACATGGCCTACTTCACCGAGCTGGACAAGAGCGCGCAGGACACGATCATCTACCGCACGGCTCACTTCGAGCACGCATAGCACATGAGCAAGGCTCTGATCGGAAACATCCAGAAATATTCCACCGAGGACGGCCCCGGCATCCGCACGACGGTGTTCCTGAAGGGCTGTCCTTTGCGCTGCCGCTGGTGCCATAATCCCGAGCTGATCGCGCCCAAGCAGCAGCTCATCCGCATGCCGAAGAGCTGCATCCATTGCGGGTACTGCCTGACGCATTGCCCGCAGCGTGCGCTGTACGTGGACGCGGACGAACGCATCCAGATTGACCGGGAAAAGTGCGATCTGTGCCTGCAATGCACGGAGTTTTGCTGGGCGAACGCGCTGCGTCCCGTGGCGAAGGAGATGAGCCCGGAAGAAGTCCTGTACGAAGTGCTGCAGGACAAGGAGTTCTATGACCGTTCCGGCGGGGGCATGACCCTGAGCGGCGGCGAGATGCTGTCTCAGCCCGCCTTCTGCGAAGAGCTCATCAGCCTTGCCGCGGAAGAAGGCATCGGCGTCTGCCTGGACACTTCAGGTTTCGGCGACGGAGACGCGCTGTTCCTTCTGGCGTCCAAAGAGAACGTGACGGATATCCTGTACGACATGAAGGCGATCGACGACACGGTCCATAAAGCCTACGTGGGGCAGAGCAACGCGCTCATTCTGGAAAACTTAAAACGTCTCGCGGCGGACCCCGCCGTCCGCGGCAAGATCCGCATGCGCATGCCGCTGATCGCGGGAGTCAACGATACGCCGGCCATCCTCGAGGAAACGGCCGCGTTGTACCGGGAATTGGGACTGAAGAAGCTCACCCTGCTGCCGTATCACGATCTGGGCAACGCGAAGATGCGCAATATCGGCGGGACGCCGGAGGTCTTCGAAGCGCCTTCGGACGAAAGAGTCGAAGAGATCCGCGCGTTCTTCCGGGAGAGCGCAGGCATGGACGTCGAGATCCTGGGCAAGGTTTAAAGGAAGGAGAACCGCAAGATGTACGATTTCAAAGGAAAAGTCGCGGTCGTCACCGGCGCGGGCAGCGACATGGGCGCCGCGATCGTCAAAAAGTTTACGGACGACGGCGCGAATGCCGTGCTGATCGGCGTCCACGAGGAGACCATACGCAAGACTTACGATGATCTGGGGCTGGACGGGTCACGCGCCATCTGCATCGAGGCGGACGTCTCCGACGAAGCCGCGGTGAAAGCGGCCGTCAGGCAGGCTTTGGACAAGTTCGGCCGCATCGATTTTCTTGTCAACCTGGCCGGCATCGAGGGCCCGAACAACAGCCGTACGGAGGAATATAGCTACGCGATGGCCAGGCGCGTATTCGACGTGAACGTCTGGGGCACGTTCCTGATGATGCAGAACTGCCTGCCCGTGATGCAGGCGCAGGGCTGCGGCGCCATCGTCAATTTCGGTTCCGTTTCAGGCATGTTCGGCTACGCGGGGGAGATCGCCTACGGCGCGTCGAAGGCCGCGGTCATCCACATGACGAAGAACGCCGCCAACGAGAACGGCGGCAACGGCGTGCGGGTCAACTGTATCTCGCCCGGATGGGTCAACACGAAGATGTTCCGCCGCATCCTGGACCAGTACCGGGAGACGTTCGACGACCCCCTCGACAACGTGACGCTCGGTCCGCTGGGCCGTCCGGCGGAACCCATGGAAATGGCCAACATCGTGGCCTTCCTGTGTTCGGACGAAGCGTCGTACGTCAACGGCTCGAACTGGCTCGCCGACGGCGGCATGACCCTGGGATAAGGAGAGAAGCGATGAAGGATTACGCAAACCTTCCGGCGGAAGAAAAAGAAGCGCTCGTGAAACAGGCGATGGACGTCGCCTGGCACATCGAATACGACTACGGCAACTGCATCCAGAGCGTGCTGTGCGGCCTGCGCGAGTCGTTCCCGGACATCGGCATCACGGACGATATCATCCGGGCGTCCTTCGGCATGGCCGGCGGCGGATGCATCTCGCTGAAGGGCACCTGCGGCGCGCTGTGCGGCGCGGCGATGGCCATCAGCCTGTTCTACGGCCGCCCCGCGGATGACCTGGAAGGCTATTATGACGACTGCCACGCCCTGATCCGCACCGTCATGGATGCGTTCGAGGCCGAATACGGCAGCGTTTTATGCAAGGACGTGCTGGAAAGGAATCTCGGCAAGGCGTACGACTGGAAGATCGAGGAAGAGTTCCACGCCTACAACGAGCACGACGGCAGCGGTCACGACGCGGACGTTGCGGCGTTCTGCACGGAGAAGGTCGCGCGCATGATCGTGGAAGGGAAACTGAAGCGCGACGGCGGGCGGCCGGACGTGGACAACCCCTATTTCGTCCCGCCAGTCTACCGGGAAAGAGGACTGGTATGACCGTTTCCGCCCCCGGGCAGACGACGCCTCCGGCTGCATGCCGGAGGCTTTTGCTATTGCGGGGAGTCTGTGATATAATTAATCGGTTAAAGTTTTCGTGTTGAAACAGGGGTCTTCGGACCCGTTCGACGATAGACCATCAGGAGGTAAAGCATGGCGAAAAGAAGCTATACCAACGAGGAGATCCAGCGGACCGCCAATAAGATCCGCAAGCAGGTCCTCAAATTTGCCATCGAAAGAGGAGGCTGCTACATCACGCAGACCAACTCCTCTGCCGAAGTGCTGGCAACGCTGTATCTGGACGTGATGAACCTGGGCGACAGCTTAGGCGATCCGGACGGCATCCCCTTCCCCGGTGTCCCCGGCCCGGACAACATGGACTTCCCGAGAGGAAGCCTGTACAACGGTCCGACGTCGGCACCCTACGACAGATTTTTCCTCTCTCCGGCTCACTACGCATGCACCCTGTACTGCACCCTGTTCGCGGTAGGCAGAGTCTCCGAGACCGGCATCGAGCGTTTCAATAAGGACGGCTGGATCTTCGAACAGATCGGCGCCGAACACTCTCCGGGCTTCGAGACCACGGCAGGATCGCTGGCGCAGACCATCTCCGTTGCCTGCGGTCACGCGCACGCCAGAAAGCTGAAGGGCGAAGAGGGCACGATCTGGTGCTTCATGTCCGACGGCGAACTCGAAGAAGGCCAGCTGTGGGAAGCCATCCAGGCGGCCGCGTTCTACAAGCTCGACAACTTCGTCCTCGTCTGCGACATCAACGGCCAGCAGATCGAAGGCCCGACGAAGGAGATCATGAACACGCAGCCGCTGTACGACCGCTTTACCGCGTTCGGCGCCAAGACCGTCGAGATCGACGGCCACGACATCGACGCGATCAAGGCCGCGTGCAGAACGGAACATCCGGGTCAGCCTCTCGTGGTCCTGTGCAACACCAAACCGACCCACGGCATGCCGTTCCTGGATCACCGCACGGAGAGACTGCACTTCGTGAACGTCAAGACACCCGAACAGATCGCGGAAGCCAAGGCTTTCTACGACAGCATGGAATAGGAGGAAAGCGCTATGATCATGGAAAACAACGTATACTCCAAGAGCATCACCGAGTGGGGCGCCAAACATCCTGAGACCGTCGTTCTGTCCGCGGACCTGGGCACCTCCTGCGAGATCATGGAGTTCAAGAAGAACTATCCCGACAGATACTTCTCCCTGGGCATCGCCGAGCAGAACATGATCGGCTGGGCCGCAGGCCTCGCCAGAGAAGGCTTCCTGCCGTATCTGCATTCGTTCGGCGTCTTCCTGTACAGGCGCGTGCTGGACCAGGTCGAAATGTCCGTGGCTTACGGCAACCTGCCGGTCGGCCTTGTGGGCTTCGTCCCCGGCCTCACCACCCCCGGCGGCGTCTCCCACCAGTCCACGAACGATATCGGCACGCTGCGCTGCGTGCCCAACATGCGCATCTACTCTATCGCGGACGCGACGGACATCGAAGGCTTCCTGCCCATGGCATACGAAGCCGGCGGTCCGTTCTACGTAAGAATGCTGCGCAAATCCGTTCCCAGACTGTTCCCGGCGGATGAGCCCATTCAGTTCGACCACGCCCGCATCGTCACGGAAGGCAGCGACGTCGCGCTGTTCACGGAGAACATCGCGACCGAAGAAGGCATGAAGGCCGTCAAGGTCCTGCAGGACCACGGCGTATCCGTGCAGATGCTGTCCGTCTCCACGCTCAAGCCGTTCACCGACCCGCAGGTCGTGGACGCCCTGAAGAAGGTGAAGTACGGCGCGGTCACCTACGAGAACCACAACATCATCGGCGGCCTCGGCACCTGCGTGGCCGAAGTGCTCGCGGAGAACGGCATCGGCAAGCCGCTCGTCAAGGTCGGCGTCAATGACCTGTACACCCACGGCGCGTCCAAGATGTTCCTGCTGAAGAAGTACAACGTGGACGCCATGAGCTGCATCAAGGCCGTCGAACAGCTGATCGGCAAGGATCTCGGCATCGACGAATCCGAGATCGAAGCCGTCCGCTTCGAAGATTTCAACGGCGTAGCATAAAGGAGAAAAACAATGTTCGAAGATACCAAAAGACAGATCATCAAAGCAGGCATGAGCCTGGACCGCTACGGTCTGATCGCCCTTTCCGGCGGCAACGTTTCCGTCAGGATGCCCTCCGGCGAGATCCTCGTCACGCCGTCCGGCATGATCTATGAAGACCTGGTCGAGGACGACATCCTCGTCATGGACCTGCAGGGCAAGATCATCGAAGGCACGAGAAAACCGTCCTCCGACACCGAAGCGATCCTCTACATTTTCCAGAACATGCCCGAAGTGACCGCGGTCATCCACACGCATCAGCCGTACGCCACCGCGATCGGCCTGATCCAGGATGAATTCGAGGTCAACCTCACCACCCTGGCCAACGCGACGGCAGGTCCGGTTACCGTGACCCCGTACAGCTCCGCCGGTTCCATCGACATGGGCATCGACACCGTCAAGTACGTCGGCGACTCTCTCGCGGTCATCCTGGCGCACCACGGCGTCATGACCATCGGCAAGGACAAGGGCCTGAAGCAGGCTCTGTACGCAGCCGTCTACCTCGAAGAGGCAGCCAAGTGCTATCTGGCGGCCCGCGCCTGCGGCGAGACCAAGAAAATGACGCCGGAGCAGATCGCGCAGTCCATCGAAGTGTTCAAGTATTACGGCCAGGGCACCCCGACCATCCCCAAGGATCTGGTCAAGAGAGTCTAGGAGGCGCCTATGAGCACCGAGAGCGGAAAGAAGATCCTCATCATCGAGGATGAGAAGCCCATTTCCGACATCATAAAATTCAATCTCATCAAGGAAGGCTACGGCGTCGAAACGGCTTACGACGGGCAGGAGGGTCTGGACAAGGCCCTTTCCTGCGGCTGCGATCTGGTGCTGCTGGATATCATGCTTCCGATCATGAGCGGGTTCGAGGTCTGCAAGAAGATCCGCGAGACCAGCGAGATGCCCATCATCATGCTGACCGCCAAGGAAGAAGAGGCCGATAAGGTCCTGGGCCTGGAGCTCGGCGCGGATGACTACATCACGAAGCCGTTCGGCATGCGCGAGCTGCTCGCCCGCATCAAGGCCAACCTGCGCCGCACGGAGCTCCTGGAAGGCAAGACGGAGCAGCCTGCGGACGTTCAGGAATTCGGCAAGCTGCAGATCGATATGAACCGCTACGAAGTCCGCAAGGACGGCCAGCCGCTCGATCTGACGCTGCGCGAATTCGAACTGCTGAAGTATCTCGCGACCCGCGACGACAAAGTATTTTCCAGAGAACAGCTCCTGGAGGACGTCTGGGGCTACGAGTATTACGGCGACATCCGCACGGTGGACGTCACGGTGCGCCGCCTGCGGGAAAAGCTGGAGGACGACCCCGGCGACCCGAAATACATCATCACCAAGCGCGGCATCGGTTATTATTTCAGCAAGCAGTAGCCACGGGGCGGTCGGTCTATGAACATCTTCCGGCGCGGCAGCGTACGATGGAGGATAGCACTGATCTACTTCATGCTGTTCTTCGTGGTCATGACGCTCGTGGCGGTCTTCCTCGTGAACCGCATCGAGCAGTACCAGCTGTCCTCTCTAAAAGAGAATATCGCGAAGACGGTCAGCGAAAGCAACCTCCCGTCCTATCTGGGGGCCTATGATTCGCTGTCTTCCCACGGAGACGAGATCCAGAGCGTTCTGGACTCCAGCTGGAGCAGTTTTTCGGAAGAACTGTCCGTCGTGGACGAACGGATGCAGATCTGCGCATCCACGAACCCCAACCTGGTCGGCCGGTCCGCTTCGGACGTGTTCGACGCGTCCATCATCGCGTCGTGCCTGCTGACGGGTGACCCCGGAGAATCGGACGCCGTCCTTTCCGGCGGCATCCCCGTCAAGAACCTGTGCTACGGCATCGAGAACGCGAAGGACCCGGGCGTGATCTACGTGCGGGCGGACCTTTCGAGCATCCAGTCCTTCGTGTCCCAGAGCAAACTGATCTTCATCCGGGTCATCCTGATCGCGCTGCTGGCGACCGTCGTCCTGGGCTTCGCCCTGGCGGGCAGCATCACGCGCCCGATCAACGACGTGACCGGCACCGTGCGGAAGATGTCTTCCGGCGACTTCTCGGAAGGCGTGACCGTCAACAGCGACGACGAGATCGGCCAACTGGCGGACATGTTCAACCTGATGCGCGAGAAGCTTTCCGACACGCTCTCCGAGATCACGGGCGAGAAGAACAAGCTGTCTACGATCCTGGAATACATGGCCGACGGACTCGTCGCGATCGACCTGGACGGCGGCATCATCCACGTCAACCCGGCCGCGAGGACGATCCTCGGGCTCGACCCGGAGGAACCGCTTCCGGCGGATTACGACGCGCTGATGGGTCACATTTCCGACAATATCGGACTGGAGCGCATCAAGGGCAACTGCGAGATCCACGGCGCGCAGGACGTGTTCTCCTACGGGAGCAGCATCTTCGCGATCCATTACGACCGGTTCAAGGATGAGGAAGGCGAGGACATCGGCATCATCATCCTGATCCAGGACATCACGGAACGGCAGAAGCTCGAGGACATGCAGCGCGATTTCGTGGCGAACGTGTCGCACGAGCTGAAGACGCCGCTCACGACGATCAAAAGCTACACCGAGACGCTCATGGATGGCGCGGTCGACGACCCCGACATGGCCCGGAACTTCCTGGGCATCGTCGACAACGAAGCGGACCGCATGAACCGCCTCGTCAAAGATCTGCTGCAGCTGTCGAGGCTGGAGCAGCGCCAGGAGCGCATGTACTACCTGGAAGCGAATATCGTGGAACTCGTGCGCCAGTGCATGGTGAAGGTCGAGATGACTGCCCAGCAGAAAGGGCACCAGCTGAACGCGCTGTTCGACGAGAAAATGAACATCCGCGTCCTCATGGACAGAGACAGGATGGAACAGGTCATCCTGAACATCCTGACGAACGCCATCAAATACACGCCGGACGGCGGACGGATCGACGTGGACATCGATTCGGACGGCAGGAACGTGCAGATCATCGTTTCGGACAACGGCATCGGCATTTCCGAGGAGGAACTGCCCCGCATCTTCGAACGGTTCTACCGGGTGGATAAGGCCCGCTCCCGCAAGATGGGCGGCACCGGTCTCGGCCTCGCGATCACGAAGCAGATCGTCGAGGAACACCAGGGCACCATCACGGCGGAAAGCACCCTGGGAAAAGGCACGAAATTCATCATCACCCTCCGGGTCGCCACGCACCGCGGCACCCCGAATATCGATTAGACAGACGTATGAACGAAGACAAGAAAGTCAGCAGCTTCACGTACGACCTGCTGGAGCGCGAGAGCCAGAGCGAAGAGCAGAAAGAACGGCGCGCGATCCGCAGGAAGACGCTGGAGGAAAAGGCAAAAGTAAAGGATGACCCCGCGAAGGCAAAGCGCGCCAAGAGCCGGAAACGGACGATGCTGCTTCTGTTCCTCGTGGTCGCGTTGGCCGGCACGTTTACGGTACGGTCTGTCCAGCGCATGGTCTCACTGACCCGCGAGAGGGCGATGGTGCAGGCGCAGCTGGAAGAACTGGAAAAGAGGCGCAGCGAGCTTGAGAACGAGCTGCTGATGGTCAATTCCGACGAATATGTGGAGCAGCAGGCCAGAAGCCAGCTGCACATGATCAAGCCGGGCGAAGTGCTGTACATCGTCCCGAACAACACCGAGTACAGCGCGCCGGCACCGCAGGAGGAAGAGACGCCTGCGGATCCTGCCGACAGCGCGAAGCCTTAGATGGAGCGCGTCCGTCTGCAGGAAGCCGTCGTCGTGGAAGGACGCGATGACGAAGCCACGGTGCTCCGGGCCGTGGACGCCGCCGTGCTCTCGACGCACGGCTGGGGCATGTCTGAAGAGGCGCTGGAGAACATCGAAAACGCATATGAACGTCAGGGCATCGTCATCCTGACGGACCCCGATCACGCGGGCGAAGAGATCCGCAGACGCCTGAGTGAACGCTTTCCGGAAGCGAAGCAGGCCTACCTGAGCCGCCCGGACGCGGAAAAGCGGAAGGACGGCCGCATCGCGGACATCGGCGTGGAGAACGCGCCGCCCGAAGCGATCCGGGACGCGCTGCTCGCCGCGAAGGCGCAGGTGCGCGAAACAGCGCCGGAACATCCGGTCACGCCGGCGGATCTCATCTCCCTCGGGCTTGCCGGAAGTCCGCAGAGCAATGCGCTGCGGCAGGCCGTCGGAAGGGAACTGGGCATCGGAAGCTGCAACGCGAAGGCGTTCTGCAGAAGGCTTTCGGCCTTCGGGATCACGAGAGAGGAGCTGCTCGCCGCATGGCGCAGGAATTCACCAGACAACAGGTAGCGGCGCTCGAAAAGCGCTACGATTTCAAGACCGCGAAAAGCCTCGGGCAGAACTTCGTGACCGATCCTTCCGTAACGGAGGGCATCATCGAAGCGGCCGGGGCGGGTCCGAAGGATCTGGTGATCGAGATCGGGCCGGGCCTGGGCGTGATCACGTCCAAAGCCGCGGCGAACTGCGGCAGGCTCGTTGCGATCGAGATCGACAAAAAACTGCTGCCCATCCTGGCGGAGACCGTCGGATGGCAGCCGAACGTAAAGATCTTAAACGAGGATATCCTTCAGGCGGACCTGGCGAAGATCGTCGAAGAGGAAAGCGTGCTGCCGGACGGGTCAAAGGCCGAAAACGTAAGGCTCATCGGCAACCTGCCGTATTACATCACGACGCCCATCCTGAACAAGCTCATGGCGCTGCCGGATCTGTTTACCTCACTCACCGTCATGGTGCAGAAAGAGGTCGCGGAGAAGATGATGGCGGCGCCCGGCGCAAAAAATTACGGACCACTTTCGATCCATGTGCAGTATTTCTGCGAGATCGAATATATAATGGATGTACCGAAGGAAGTGTTCCTGCCCCAGCCGAAGGTGGATTCTTCGGTGCTGACGCTGCATGTGAGGAAAGAACCTGCGGTGCAGGTGGCCGACGAGGCGCTGTTCTTCGAGACCGTGAAGGCTGGCTTTTCGCAGCGGCGCAAGACCCTGTCCAATTCCCTGACAGGCGTGCGCGGCAAGGACCGCGATACCGTCGTCAAGGCTCTGGAGGATACAGGCATCGACCCGAAACGAAGGGCCGAGACCCTTTCCCTGCAGGAATTCGCAGACGTGGCAAATCGCCTTGCATAAGGCTTTTATATGAGAAAACAAATGAATTTGGAGGTGTTTCCCATGATTCAGACAGTAGCAACAGAGAAGGCTCCCGGCGCCATCGGCCCCTACAGCCAGGCAAAGATCGTAAACGGCATGGTCTATACGTCCGGCCAGCTGGGCATGTTCCCCAACGGCAATCTGCCGGAAGGCGTACAGGCACAGGCTATCCAGTCCCTGACCAACGTTAAGAACATCCTCGAAGCTGCCGGTTCTTCCATGGACAAGGTCGTCAAGACCACCGTCTTCATCAAGGACATGAACGATTTCGGCAAGGTCAACGAGATCTACGGCACGTTCTTCACGGAAGGCGCCTATCCCGCAAGAAGCTGCGTGGAAGTCGCACGCCTGCCCAAGGACGCCCTCGTCGAGATCGAAGTCGTCGCAGAGCTGTAATCGAAAACAGAATACGCAAAACGGGTCCGCAAGGGCCCGTTTTTGTTGTGGTTTTGCATTTGCGCCTTCGGTATAATAAAGGGGTAAGGAGCGTAACGACCCATGAAATATCAACTCATACGAAACGCGACGGCAAAACTCTCGTACGGAGGCTCCGTCTTCCTGCTGGACCCGGCTTTCGCGAAAAAAGGTACGGGCCCGTCGTACGCGGGCGAAAGAAAAAGCCCCCTCGTGGACATGCCCTGCATGATGTGGGAGGCCGAGAGCCGCGCGGATGCCATCGTGATCTCGCATATCCACTCCGACCACTTCGACACCGCGGCCGCGGAAGCGCTCGACAAGGACCATCCGGTGTTCTGCCAGCCGTCCGAGGCGGGTCACGAACTGCTGGCTGCGTTCGAAGATGTACGGCCCCTAGAGGAAGGCGGACTGTTCAACGAGGTGGCGATGCAGCGGGTGCCGGCGAGGCACGGCACGAGCCCGGAAGTCCTCGCGGACATGGGCGAAGCGAGCGGCATCGTATTCTTCGCGGCGGGCGAACCCACGGTCTACTGGGCCGGCGACACGGTCTGGTACGAAGACGTGAAGAGGGCCATCGACGTCTTTATGCCCGGCGTCATCATCGTGCACGCGGGCGGGGCGCTCTGGAACGGCGAGCTGATCGTGATGGACGCGGCGCAGGTCATCGAAGTCTGCAGGGCCGCGCCGGAGGCGAAGGTCATCGCGGTCCACATGGAGAGCTGCGACCACTGCACCGTGACCCGCAAGAGCCTGCGAGAGGCCGCGGACGCTGCCGGGATCAGCGCAGAGCAGCTGCTCATTCCGAAAGACGGCGAAGAGATCGTAATTCTGCAGGAAACTGCTTTTTAGATACAAGGAGGCCAACATGTTCACACCCACACTGGAAGAAGCAAGAAAACTGATGGAAGAGCACAATCAGGAGGCGTTCCACCGCCAGCATGCGGAGACCGTCTCCGGAGTCATGGGATATTTCGCGAAGGAATTCGACCCCGAGAAGGAAGAGTTCTGGCGCTGTGTAGGCATGCTCCACGACCTGGACTACGAGGAATTCCCCGAAGAGCACTGCATCCGCGAGCAGCAGTGGCTGGAAGAGCTGGATTACGACCCGGCCATGATCCGCGCGATCTGCGCGCACGGCTGGGGGCTCGTGCCCACGCCCTTCAAACCGGAAAGCCAGATGGAAAAGCTGCTGTTCGCTTCGGACGAACTCACCGGCCTCATCGGGGCCTGCGCACTCATGCGCCCGTCGAAGTCCTGCAGCGATATGGAGCTGAAATCCCTGAAGAAGAAATACAAGGACAAGAAATTTGCCGCCGGCTGCAGCCGCGAGGTCATCCAGCAGGGCGCCGAGATGCTCGGCTGGGAGCTCGACGAGCTGCTCCAGAAGACCCTGGACGCCATGAAGAGCCTGGAAAACTGATTGTATTCCCTGACGCGCGGATATATAATGAAATATCACGAATATGAGAACTTCGGTGCTTTCCGGCCCCGTTGAGCGAAGGAGGAAATATGTTAGATATCAAATTTGTAAGAGCGAATCCGGAAGCGGTCAAAGAGAACATCCGCAAAAAGTTCCAGGATGAAAAACTCCCCATGGTCGATGAAGTCATCGCCATGGACGAAGAGCTGAGAGCGGCCAAGACCAGAGGCGACGAGCTGAGAGCCAACCGCAACGCCGTGTCCAAGCAGATCGGTCAGCTGATGAAGGCCGGCAAGAAGGACGAGGCGGAAGAAGCCAAGAAGCAGGTCACCGAGATGGCCGACGAACTGGCAGCCCTCGAAGCCAGAGAAGAAGTCCTGTCCGCAGAGATCACCCAGCGCATGATGGTCATCCCGCAGATGATCGACGATTCCGTGCCCATCGGCAAGGACGACTCCGAGAACGTCGAGCTCGAACGCTTCGGCGAACCGGTCGTGCCCGAATGGGAAGTGCCGTACCACATCGACATCATGGAGATGTTCAACGGCGTCGACCTCGACAGCGCGCGCAGAACGTCCGGCAACGGCTTCTACTATCTGAAGGGCGACATCGCCAGACTGCACTCCAGCATCCTGAGCTATGCCCGCGACTTCATGATCAACAAGGGATTCGAATACTTCATTCCTCCGTTCATGATCCACGGCGACGTCGTGAAGGGCGTCATGAGCTTCAAGGAAATGGAGAACATGATGTACA
>JAFZRG010000217.1 GCA_017619985.1 Bacillota bacterium
AACCCCGTGGAACGCGCGACGATGTCGTCTTCCTGATAGTTCACGGAGATTGCAATAAGTGGTTTCATCGGGGTTCCTTCCTTTCCATCCTTATAGAGTTATAAGCGTTACCGGTATCTTCAGTATAACAGACAAACCGGCGGTTTTGGGAAACAATTCTGTTATTGCGCCTGCGGTCCCTGCGGCCCCTGGGCTTCCGCCTGTGCGATCAGTTCTTTGTTCTTGTCCTTGACCGCTTTCAGCATGTCGTCCAGGCCCATCGGGCCTTTGTTTTCGGCCTTCAGCGCGTTGACCGCCTCGAGGAACGGCGCACGCTCCTTTTCGGTGATGGGGTCGCGGTTGATATTGCGGACGTTATTGCGGGCGTTCTGGTGCATCTCGTTTGCGGTCTTTTCGTCGTAGGGAAGCGCGTAGGCTTTGTCTCTCTCGTAGAGCTTGTTCAGACGGTGCAGGCGGATGAGGTCGTCGACGCAGGATTCGTCGATCTCCTTCTTGCCGAACGTGAAGTTCATCGCCTTCCCCACCTCGGTATAGACAGCCTGGTAGCCCTTCGCCTCGTACTGCCGCTTGGCCAGCTTCTTGGTGAAGTCGTTGTAGAAGGTGTAGGCGTTGATCGTGCCGTCGCCCATCTCGTCCAGCATGTTATTGAGGTCGGGATCCTTCGCCAGTTCGCTGTAAGCTTTGCCGCTGTTGAGGTCATCCACGCGGCGGTTCTCCACCCCTTCGTTGACCAGTTTGCCGCTGACCCTGTCGCTGAGGATCTGCTGTTCCACGGCGCGGGAAGCGATATAGGCGCAGAGCGCTTCTTTCGCCTTGGGATCCGACGCTTTCTTGCCGTCGCATTCGGCTTCCTTCAGCCAGGTATGCGCGAAGATGTTGTTGCGCGTGATCTTCCCTTCTTTCTGAAGGTCGGCCACACCCTCCATCTTCACTTCCAGGTTGTCGCGATAGGTCCGGACGTCTCCGACGTCGTTGCCCTTGAGCTGCGCGTTGTAGGTGTCCCTCACGTCATTGTACTTGGCGTTGGCTTCTCCCAGCTTCGCTTTCGCTCTTTCCAGTCCTTCCCGGTACTCCGTCAGTCTGGCCTCGCCGTTTGCTTCGTACTCTTTCCAGCGCTGGTCCTTCTTTTTAAATTCCTCCAGACGCGCGGGATAACTTGCCAGGACGTGCGGATAGCTTTCCAAAGCCTCAACATAGTCCCTGTGCGCCTGCGTGTCGCCCCGTCCGAACGTGACGATGAGTTTGCCCCAGTAAGCGAGCGTACTCCAGAAGCCGAGGCTGGGTTTCTTCGGTTTCTTAGGCTCCACCGGTTTGCCTTCGTTCTTCACGAACTCGATCTGCTCGATGTTCTTCTGATAGAACTTCTGCATCTTCTTCCAGTCGCTGACGTCGTCCTTCGACTGGGTCACCTTGGTGTAGTTGGCCCGCTTGATGATGTCGTCCACGGCCAGAGACTTCTTCGGTTCGAAAGGATCACTCTCGCGGAGACGGTTCTGCGAACTGACGGGTCCGTTGGACATGCACATCCTGCCGTCTTTCTTCTCGACAGCATAGGGAAGCTCGCCGTCCTTATCGAAGATGAACAGCCTGTTCCCATCCTCCGCGGACAGATACGCCGCTGCAGAATCCAGGTCGCGGTACATCCTGCCGTCTTTATCCAGTGCAAAGGCAAAATGCGCCTTATCGTCGATCCAGGAAGGTCCGAATGCCTTGCCGATCTCTTCGAGTCCTTTGCGTTCCTTCGGCGTCATCTCGTCATCGAACGTCCAGTGCCTTTGCAGGAACTGTTTCTCAGGCGATTCCTCCAGCACATCGATGGACTGATAGCGCGATTCATCGATTTGGTCGACCTTTTTTCCAACGTAGAAGCGGTTGTTCTTCTTGAATACGTCATAAGGAGCATCTTCGCCCTTCTTGTAGATCGAAAGATGCTTATCCGTGCCGTACAGCGCGATCAGAACGGCGTCCGCCGTCTCGTATTCCTTTCCGGTCTCGTCGACCGCATGATCGATCTCATCTTTTTCAAAGGTCAGGATCTTGCTGCCGTCTTCGGGGAGCATGCCGGGATAGCGGTCATAGAAAACCGGGTCTGTATCCGCCGTATTCCTCGGATTCGTTGCCTTGAATTCGCCGTCTTTGCGCATCGCAGCGGCCGTGAGGCTTCGATCCTTGTTGAACAGGAGAAGTGCTTTTCCTTCCTGATCGAGCTGCGCCAGGATCTCTTCCCGGGTCGTATAGACGTTGCCCTGCGCATCCTGAGCGGTCACGAAGCCGTTCTTTTCCAGATACGCTTCTCTGGGGCCGAGCGAGATCGCCACAGGCCTCATCTGGTCGTACGGCACATACTCTCCGGATGGGACCGCCTCAGCGGACTGATACAGCTGTCCGTCGCCGTACATCAGCCTGCGATAGCCGGCCTCCCCTTCGGGCATATAGACCGCGTCCCCCTTGCTGAGGGTCTCCAGGACGTCCTCGACCGTCGCCAGGGGCTCGCCGTAGTTGTTCAACGGTTTCAGCGTACCGCTCTGCAGACCGCTGCGCCATGTCTTTTCGGTATACGCGCGCAGATCCTCCGGGATCATAACGGCCTCACTCTGCGTCAGCTGTTCGGGTTCGTCCGGGCGGGTCATGTATTCCGGTTTCTCCGGCGCATTGACGTTCTCATGGCCTTCCGGCACCACCTGGGCAAAGTTCTCGGGCGTGACCCATTGCCTTACGAGCTGGTTGTCGCGGTCGAGTTCGAACCTGTAGTAGGCGCCGGGGATCTCCGGATCGGGGATAAGGACGCGTCCGCGCCGGATCTTCGCGGGATCCGGATGGATGACTTCCTGTTCTTCCTCGGGAACGATCTCCTTGGTCAGCTCCTCGTAGATCTCCTCCGCGCCGTTGAGTTCCTTACCTTCTTCTCCGATAGCGGCAGGAACTGCACCGGTGCCGAAATTCTCCCGGAAGTGTCTGTTGAGCGCATCCAGTATGACTTTCTTTTGTTCTTCTGTGGGCAGAGCCATAGTCTACTCCTTTGCTTGTCTACTTCTTCAGGCTGTCGCGGATCTCACGCAGCAGAACGATATCCTCGGGCGGTTCGGCCGGAGCTTCGGGTTCTGCGGGCTTTTCTTCTTCCTTTCTCTTCATCTTGTTCATCGACTTGACGATCATGAAGATGACCCACGCCACGATCAGGAAGTTGATGATGGCCTGGATGAAGTTGCCGTAGGTGAGCGTCGCTTCGCCGACCTGTACGGACAGGCTGCTGAAATCGACGCCGCCCAGGATCATGCCGATGATGGGTCCGATGATGTCAGCGACCAGGGAGCCGACGATCGCGGTGAACGCGCCGCCGATGATGATGCCGACGGCCATGTCCATGACGTTGCCGCGGGAGATGAATTCCTTAAATTCCTTCATCATAGTAGTTTTCCGCCTTTCTTATATGTTCACTAATAAAATGTTGCCACTTCCTGTTCGGGAGGTTCCGCTCCCTCGACCTTGCTCACCACGAGGATGGGTCCGGTCTTGCTGCCGTAGGCTTTGCTCTTTCCGATGCGGATCTTCGCGGTCACGATGACCCAGGAACGCTTCGCGGGTTTGACCCCGTGCCATTCGCACACGAGCCCCGCCATCTGGATGTCCTCGACGCAGCAGGTCATGACCTGCCGGCCGAAGATGAAGTCGCTCCCTTCGAGCACGCCGGACGCCCCGGTGATGCCCTTGACCCGCACGGTCTTGCCGTCGTAGCCGTTCATGTCTTCGGACAGATCGCGGTACCAGAGCGCGAAGTCCTCGTCCTTGATCTCGATGACAGGCGCCTCCTTGTCGAACGGCAGCGGGTCTTCGATGTCGTCCACGATCGCGTCCCCGGAGGGCAGTTCGTAGAAGATGTCCGGCCGCCTCGACACGCCCCGCACGACCTTGTGCAGCGGCAAGCGGTCCATACCTTCGCGGTAGCGGTTGAAGACCACGCAGTCCGCGCTCTTCAGCTTGTCATACACGAGCTGGCGCATGTTCTGGTTGTACGTCAGGAACGTGTTCGCGTCGTAGAAGCTGTACTCCTGGTAGATGATCCAGTGTTCGGGCATCTCCTGGAACAGCTTGTCGAGCATCCACATGCCGTTGTACTCGATCATGATGCGCTCGGGCTTGTGCTTCTTTTCGAGCTCCGCCAGGAACTTCACGTTGATCTGGTCCGGGTCGTCCAGGACCTCGACCACGACGTTGTCTTCCCAGAAGCGCTCGTGCCGGAATTCCTCGATCCCCTCTTCGCACTGGATGACGAGGGTCTTCTCGCCTGCGTTGAAGTTCGGGTCTTCCAGCGTATCCTGTATGAATTTTGTCTTGCCTGCCTCCAGAAAACCGGTAAACAGGTATACGGGCATTTCCTTGGCCATTACGCGACTCCGAACAGTTCCTTGACTTCCGCTTCCTTCATCTGGGCGCCGATGACGCACAGCATGCCTGTGGCCGCCGCGGGTCCCTTGCGCACGTTGATCTCACCCGGCGTGTAGTCGAAGTGGATCCAGCCTTCGGTCTTGTCCTGCACGATGCCCTTGGCTCTGAGCACGAACCCGTAGG
>JAFZRG010000218.1 GCA_017619985.1 Bacillota bacterium
AGTCCAGGCCAGCTATGGGCAAAAGGATCCACGTAAGCCGTCAGCAAAGATCTGCGGTGATCATGGCATAGCTTAGAAGTAAGTCCTCGGAAAAATTCCGGCAAAGGCAAGTGTGGGGTCAAAGACCGGGTCAGCCGGCGCGTCTTTTCTGATCAGACAAGGGGTCCGGAGGTCGTATGCAGGAGAAGATACTCAGCATCATATCGGTACTGGAATTCAGTGACGTGGTCGACGTACTGATCATCAGCGTCATCGCCTACTACGTCATCAAATCCTTCAGAAACACGAGAGCCGCCCAGCTGGGCAAGGGTCTCGGCATTATACTGCTCGTTTATGTGCTGTCGGGGGTCTTCAACCTCTATACGGTCAACTGGCTGCTGAAAAACCTGCTCAGCGTCGGTCTCATCGCGCTGGTCGTCGTGTTCCAGCCGGAACTGCGCAGAGCGCTGGAGTTCCTCGGACGCGGCAAGTTCTCCCTCAGAGGCTTCTCCTTCGAGAAAGAGAACGTGAGTTCCAACGTGGACATCATCGTCCGCGCGATCGAGTATTTCTCCTCCAGAAAGGAAGGCGCGCTCATCATCGTGGAGAACGAGACGGCGCTGCAGGACGTGGCGGATACCGGCACGGTACTGGACGCCACGCTCACGGAGCCTCTTCTGGAGAATATCTTTTATAAAGGATCGCCGCTGCACGACGGCGCGGTCATCCTGCGGGACAACCGCATCCTGGCGGCCGGCTGCGTGCTGCCGCTGACGGAGAACCCCAACCTGAGCAAAGACCTCGGCACCCGGCACAGGGCGGGCATCGGCATCACGGAAGTGTCCGACGCCCTGGTCCTGATCGTGTCCGAGGAGACCGGCATCATTTCCATGGCGCAGGACGGCAAGCTGTCCCGCTTCCTGGATCTGAAAGCCGTGGAGAAGGCGCTGCTGAACCTGTATCTCAGCAAGCAGCCCCAGACCAGCAACGTGGCGAAGTTCGGCTACAATCTTTTGGGAATGAGGAAAGACGATGGAGCGGAGAGAGATAATTGACAGGATCATAGCCGCGGCCATCGCGATCGGCCTGTGGTTTTACGTCATCAGCGTGGTCAACCCGCCGACGACCGTGACCATACGCCAGGTGCCCGTTACCCTGCTGAACGAAGACTACCTGAGCGAATCGAAGCTTGCGATCGCGGGCGACGGCAAATATACCGTGGACGTGGAGCTGTCCGGCAAGCGCAAGGACCTGATCCTGACGCAGGCGGACCTGACCGCGACGGCGGACCTGAACGGCCTGCTCCCGGGTCAGAACTACATCACCGTCAAGGTGACGTCCCCGGGCAATACGACCGTGGAGGAGATCCGCACGGAGAAGATCCAGGTGTACGTCGACGAGCTCGTCGCTTCGGAGAAGCCGGTCGAGCTGGCCATCCTGAACGTCCCGGCCGGCACGGAGCTGTCCGCGATCGAACTGGACTACGATACGATCTCCGTGTCCGGCGCGAAGAGCCTGGTCGACATGGTAGACCGCATCCTCGTCACGGTCGACGCAGCTGATATGGCTGTGGATGAGCCCGAGCGGATGCAGCTGGCGGTCACGCCGGTGGATACAGAAGGAAATACGGTCAAGGCCGTGAACATGAGCCATCCCTACGTGACGCTTTCCTCGACGCTGTACACCGTCAAGAGCGTGCCGCTGTATACGCGTGTCGACGGTGAGCCAGGCATGGGGCTGGAGCTCATGAGCTCCAACATCCCGTCTTCCGTCAGCATCAAGGGCACGCTGCTGGATCTCGCGAAGATCAATTACATCGATGCCGAGCCCCTGGACATCGAAGGCATCACGGCGAACGCGGAACTGGAAGTCGTTCCCATCCTGCCCGACGGCGTGGAGCTGTCTGCGGAGAACGGCAGCATGGTCGCAACGTTCACCCTGTCCGAACAGGGCCAGGTGACCCTGGAATCGGACACGGACGCTGTTGTTGTGGAGAACATCCCCGAAGACCTGGAGGCGGCTCTTTCCGGAGAGTCCGTTCCTCTGACGGTCATGGTAAAGGGGAGCATTGCGGATATTACGGACATCGCCGCGGAGGACATCGTCCTGTTCGCGGATCTGTCCGGGATCATAGAACCCGGCGAATACGAGATCCCCATCTCCGGCCGGTCGGCAGACGGAAAGGATATCGAAGTTGCGGCGGTGCCGGCTTCGGTCACCGTTACGGTCACTGCCGTCGAGACGGAGACGGAGGAAGACGCGGAAGAAACGCCGGAAGGAGAGTAGACGAAAGGACGGAAAATTATGGGTAAGTATTTCGGAACAGACGGATTCAGAGGAAACGCCAATGAAGACCTGACCGCGATCCACGCGTTCAAGATCGGTCTTTTCCTCGGCTGGTATTATGCGAAGGACCCGAAGATGAAGCGTCCCGCCGGCTACAAGGCCAGCATCGCCGTGGGCAAGGACACCCGGCTTTCCAGCTATATGTTCGAAGAAGCGCTGACCGGCGGCCTTGCCGCTTCCGGCGCGGACGTGTACATGCTGCACGTCACATCCACCCCGAGCGTGGCCTACGTCACCAGAACGGAGAATTTCGACTGCGGCATCATGATCTCCGCCAGCCACAACCCGTTCCACGACAACGGCATCAAACTGATCAACGAAAACGGCGAGAAGATGCCGGACGACGTGATCGACGACGTCGAAAAATATCTGGACGGCGTTTATAAGCCGGAAGGATTCGAAGGCGACAAGTGGGAAGTGCCCCTGGCAACGGGCGACCAGATCGGACGGGTCATCGACCATTCCGCGGGCCGCAACCGCTACATCGGCTACCTGATCTCGCTGGCGACGACTTCCTATAAAGACAAGTGGATCGGCCTGGACTGCGCCAACGGCAGCACCTGGCAGATCGCCCGCAGCGTGTTCGACGCGCTCGGTGCGAAGACGTTCGTCATCAACGACAGGCCCGACGGCACGAACATCAATACGAACTGCGGTTCCACCCATATCGAAGGCCTGCAGAAGCTCGTCAAAGAGAACCGTCTCGACTGCGGCTTCGCGTTCGACGGTGACGCCGACAGATGCCTCGCCGTGGACGAGAACGGCGAAGTCGTGAACGGCGACGAGATCATGTACATGTGCGCCAAATATATGCAGAAGAAGGGCTCCCTGGGCGACACGAAGGTCGTTACGACCGTCATGTCGAACTTCGGCCTGTACAAGGCGCTGGACGAACTGGGCATCGGCTACGAACAGACGGCCGTAGGCGACAGATACGTGTACGAGAACATGGTCGAAAACGATCATCTGATCGGCGGCGAGCAGTCCGGCCACATCATCTTCCGCAAGTACGCCACGACCGGCGACGGCCTGATCACCGCCATCAAGGTCATGCAGTGCATGCTCGAGCAGAAGATGAGCCTCGCAGAACTGCATAAGGGTATCACGATGTATCCGCAGGTGCTCAAGAACGTGGAAGTGACCGATAAGGACGAAACGCTCGCGGATCCCGCCGTCAAGGCATCCGTCGCGGCAGAGACCGAGCGCCTGGGCAAGACCGGCCGCGTGCTCCTCAGAAAGAGCGGCACAGAACCCGTTCTGCGGGTCATGGCGGAAGCCGCCACGTTCGAGGACGCGGAAAAGAGCGTAGACAACATGATCGCCGCCATGAAGGAGTGCGGCAAACTCGTAAAGGTGAGATAAAATGGAAGAAAGAAAAGTACCCAAGATCGCGGATCTCTTTGATCTGGAACATACTATCGCCGCGCCGCTCTTCGAGGGGAAGGTCTATCCCTGGGAAGTGCTGGACGGCATCAAGGATTTCATCCTGCAGCTCGGCCCGACGCTTGACCCGGAGAAGTTCGACAATCCATCCGAAGGCGTCTGGATCGCCAAGAGCGCTACGGTATTCCCCAGCGCCTACATCGCTTCGCCCTGCATCATCGACGAAGGTGCCCAGGTGCGCCACGGTGCGTTCATCCGCGGTTCCGCCATCGTCGGCAAGAACGACGTGGTCGGCAACTCCGTGGAACTGAAGAACGTCATCATCTTCGACGACTGCCAGGTGCCGCACTACAATTACGTGGGCGATTCCGTCCTGGGCTGGCATGCCCACATGGGCGCGGGCGCCATCACGAGCAATATCAAGGCTGACCGCACCAATATCGTGGTCAAAGCCCCGGACGAGGAGATTGCCACCGGACGCCGCAAGATCGGCGGCATGCTGGGCGACTATGTTGACGTGGGGTGCAACGCCGTGCTCAACCCCGGCGCCATCATCGGCCGTCACACGAACGTTTATCCTACATCCTGCGTAAGAGGCGTTATCCCCGCAAACAGCATCTACAAAAGCGCGGACGATATCGCGGCCAAACGTTGATCGTACAATTATATATAAAGGAGATCTGATATGAGAGTTGTTATCCAGGAAAACTACGATAAGATGTGCAAGTGGGCAGCCGATTATATCGCGGCGAAGATCAAGGCTCACAATGCGGGCCCCGAAAAGGACAGACCCTTTATCCTCGGTCTGCCTACCGGATCCAGCCCCATCGGCGTATACAGGGAACTCGCAAGGCAGAACAAGGCCGGCGAACTTTCCTTCGCGAACGTCGTCACCTTCAACATGGATGAATATCTCGGCCTGCCCAGAGAGCATGATCAGTCCTACTGGTACTTCATGCACGACAATTTCTTCGATCACCTGGTCGACATGAAGCCGGAGAACATCAACATCCTCAACGGCATGACCGACGATCCCGAAAAGGAGTGCGCGGATTACGAGGCCAAGATCGCAAGCTACGGCGGCATCGACCTGTTCATGGGCGGCATCGGCGTCGACGGCCACATCGCGTTCAACGAACCGTTTACGTCCCTCAGCTCCCGCACCGGCATCCGCGACCTGACCTCGGATACCAGGATCGTGAATTCCCGCTTCTTCGGAAACGATCCCGAGGCAGTTCCTTCCCAGGCGCTGTCCGTCGGCGTCGGTACGGTCACCGACAGCAAGGAAGTTCTGATCCTGATCAACGGCCACAACAAGGCCCGCGCTCTGGCAGCGACCGTGGAGGGCAGCGTTTCGAGCAAATGGACCTGCAGCGCGCTTCAGATGCACAACGGCGCGATCATCGCGTGCGACGAGGCGGCCTGCGGCGAACTCACCGTGGACACCTACAAATACTTCCTGGATATCGAAAGAAAAGAGAGGCTGTAGCGGCTTCCCCTTTTTGGCAAATTAAGGGACTTTTCTTCTAAAAATCCAATTGAATTGTGCTCAAACCCCACAAAAAACACAACATTTTGTGGGGTTTTTCACAGCTTGAAAAAAGTTGAAAAATCTTTAAAAAAGTCGTTGACATGGGTTGACCCGATGCGTATAATCTTAAATGTTCCGCGCCTATGCGGAGCGTGAACCTTGAAAACATCATAGTGTAGAAATTGAGTCGAAGGGGTCATTAAGTTGACCTCAAAGACGAGAAAAGTACAAAAGATACAATCTGCAATAAGGTAGATATGGATCTTCGTACAATTCCGAAAAACAATAATTTCGCAAAGCGAAAAAGAACGCAAGACGTTCAAAATGAGTTTAACTCAAACCTGATGATA
>JAFZRG010000219.1 GCA_017619985.1 Bacillota bacterium
AGGCTGCTGAGCGGCCGCGCGCTGCAGAGCGAACTGCTGTACGGTCCGGAGGAAGACGTGCCTTCCGAGGTTCACGACGAGACGTTCGACGCGAAAGCCCTCGCGGAAGCTGCTTTTTCGCAGTTCGATTCCGTCCGCGGATTCCGGCAGCTGCTGCCGCTGTACGAAGTGGGCCGCAGCAAACTGAACCCGGTCGACCTGTTCTGCATGATGGCTGAATGCGCCGCGACCGGAAAACCGTCGGTTCCTTATCGCAAAGGCCGGCTGGCCGCAGCGGATTATGTGGACGATGCATACCAGTTCGCCGGCAGCGACTGGAACGTGTGGGATCCAAGCCTGAAGGGCGAAGGGGTCATCAAGCACACGAAGCTGCAGTGCTGGACGCTCAAGCCCATCATTATCTGATAGAATATTTGTAGATATTTTCCGTATCACTGCAACCTGCGCTGCCCCGGATTCGTTTAAAAGGTGAAACGAAGAAAAAAGGAGCAGCGCATTTATGATAAACACGATACGGACTCTGATCCGGGCCGCGATCGAGACGTTTCCGATCGACCCGGAGAAAAAAACAAAGCTCCTGAAAGAACTCTTGAAAAAGAGCGCACAGGAGGAACACAAATGACAGATAGTTATACGATGCTGGTGACCCGCGCCAAAGCCGGGGACCAGTCGGCAATTTCAGAACTTTACGAAATGTCCTACAGCCAGGCGTTTTACACGGTCCGGTCCATGATCAGGGACGAAGACGCCGCATTCGACATCCTGCAGGATTCGTACATCAAGGCCTTCTCGCATCTGGACCGCTTCGAGGGCGGCGAAAAGTTCGTCCCCTGGATGCGTCAGATCGCCGCGAATACGGCGCGGGATTGGCTCCGAAAGCAGCGGCCTCTGCTGTTTTCCGAACTTGCTCAGGGCGAAGACGCGGACATTCCGGCAGAGGAGCTCTTCGAAGACGACCGTTTGGAAAACCTCCCGGAGTACGTCGTCGAACAGGACGAAACGAAGCGCCTGCTCCGCGAGATCCTCGAGGATCTTCCGGAGGATCAGCGGGCCGCTATCGGCATGTTTTACTACGAAGACATGTCTGTGAAGGAGATCGCCCGGGCTATGGGCGCTACAGAGAACGCGGTCAAGAGCCGCCTGCTGTACGGCCGCCGCAAGATCGAGGCGAAGGTCCGCGATCTGGAGAAGAAGGGTACGAAGCTCTACGGACTGTCCCCGCTCACGTTCCTGCTGCTTCTGCTTCGCAGCGAGAAGGCGTACGCGGCGGAACTGCCCGACGAAGCACTGCTGCAGGGCATTTTAAGAGGGCTGCCCGCAGCCAAAACGACAGCTGCAGCCGGTACGGCTGTACAGACCGCGAAGGCGGCCGGAACCGCCGCTGCAGGCGTATCGTCCGCTAAGGTCGCGATCGCGGTCATCGCCGCTGCCGCAGTCCTCGGCGCAGGCGCGATCGGCATTGCGCGGCACAGCCGCTCCGGGGTCATCGCCCCGCAGGATGTCCTGCCCGTTCCGGAACAGATGGAAGAAACCGTCGAAGTAGCGGAAGAACCGGTCGTAGAGGAGGAAGAAGGAGAAGCGGAAGAATCCGAAGTATATGCGGCGGCAAATTCCTGGACCGAAGCGGAAGAAGCCGCCGGACGCCTCGTATTCACCGGCGAGATCGCGACGTACAACTACGAAGCGGTCGTCGAGATGCAGGGCTATCCCGACTACAACGCCGCGTATTCCGATCACAGCGAAACGTACCGCATCATCGTGCTGGACGAACCGCAGGAGGTCACGCTGCAGGCCGTGGACGGGCCATATACCGGAACTCTCCGATTCC
Source organism: Bacillota bacterium (assembly GCA_017619985.1). Lineage (GTDB taxonomy): Bacteria > Bacillota > Clostridia > Peptostreptococcales > Anaerovoracaceae > RUG11894. The sequence continues at coordinate 1,829 of JAFZRG010000219.1, forward strand.
TCACCGTCAGGACCGAAGCCGGCGTCCCCGAAGATATCGACGGCCAGCGCATCGTCTTCAGTATCGACCCGGAAACAACTTGGTGGCCCAGCGACACGTCCATTCCTCTTGGCCAGCCGAAGAGCAGAGACGTTCACGTAATGGGTTATTAACAAGGAGTAAATATCATGAAACGCAATCTCATCCTGATAATGATCTTACTGATCCTCGCAATGACCCTGACAGCCTGCGACATCGGGGACAATACGGTCAAGCCGGAAGTTGAGCTGACCGGCGGAGACAGCATGGAAAATGCCCAGATGCTGGCGGTCAACACGAAGTACCACGGCACATACGAAGAGGGTGAAGTCTGGTTCTCGTTTAAGACCGGAGAACAGGAAGACGTCAATTATTCCATAACTCTGGAAAATCTGACAGTCGAAAGCAATGACCTTCTGGCAAAACTGTACGATGCCGATGGCAACAGCCTTAATCCAAATAGAAGATCTTACTCTGAAAACTGGAGTCCATATGTAAGAGCGGATCAGAGCGGCAGGGCCGTGACCGGTTGGATCAACGTGCTGCAGCCGAATACGGTCTACTATTTCTGCCTCTATGACGGCAGCAAAACGCAGTATTCACTTTGTATTGAAGATCCGACACAGGAACCGGTGGAAGAGCAGACCGATATCGACCCGCTCGACTCGGAAGTTTTTGTTCCGGCCACAAATATGGATGAGGCACCTCTGCTTTCGGCAAATACCCGGTATCAGACCAAATATGAGGCAGGCTCTATGTGGGTCGCGTTCAAAACCGGAGAACAGGAGGACATCAATTATTCCATAACGGTGGATAATCTAACGACAGGCAGTGGTGATCTGATCGGAAACCTGTATGACGCGTATGGCAATAGGCTGAGTCCGGATAAAAGAAGTTATTCTGAAAACTGGGGCCATTTTGTAAGGGCGGATCAGAGCGGAAGAACTGCAAGCGGATGGATCAAGACGCTGGAACCGGATACGACTTACTTTTTCTGCATTACGGGAGACAGCAAAGCGCAGTATTCGATCCGGATCACAGATCCGGCACAGGAGGCAGTTGCGGAAGAACGTCCCGCTGCCGCTGACGCGGAGGAATATCAGACAGCAGCGAATATGGACGAGGCGCCGCTCCTGACTGCGGATACCAGATATCACGGAAAATACACCGGCGGTAATCTGTGGGTCGCTTTCAAGACCGGGGAGCAGGAAGACGTAAACTATTCCATAACACTGGAAAATCTGACGACGGACAGCGATGATCTGATCGGAAATCTGTATGACGCGTATGGCAACAGGCTGAGCCCGGATAAAAGAAGCTATTCTGAAAACTGGGGCCATTTTGTAAGGGCGGATCAGAACGGCAGGTCTGCAAGCGGATGGATCAAGACGCTGGAGCCGGATACTACTTACTTTTTCTGCATCACAGGCGGCAATAAAGCAGAGTATATCCTGATGATCAGCGATCCGAACGCAGAAGGCTCGATTGCAGCGGATCCATCCAGCGTTAAAAGCAATGTGGATCAGAATGCGGATATCGTTCCCGGCACAAGTCAGTCTTCCGCCGTTACGCTTCCGCTGGGCACCCGTGTCCATGGAAAATATGTGAATGGATATGCCTGGTTCGCCTTTACGACGACCGATGCGGAAGATCAACAGTATTTTGTTACAACCGTCAATCGTTCTGTAGGCAGCGACTCGCTGCTCTCACATCTGTATGACGAATACGGTTCGGAGATCCTGCCGTCAAAAAGAAGCTACAGTGAGGTCTGGGGCAGATTGACAACTGCGGATCAGAGCGGTACGGCTGTGACAGGACGGTTTGACGAATTGAAGCCAAACACGACCTATTACATTCGGATGAACGGAGACAGCAAGGCATATTATTCCATGAAAGTGTCTTCTCCGGCTCAGATGCAAACGGCTTATAAAACCAGCAGCAGCTTCGAGGAAGCGATCGCGCCGTTGGGAGAAAACGATGAGTTCTATGTCGGAACGAACCAGAACGACGCGACGATGCTGAGGACTAACGTCCGGTATTATGGTAATTATCAGGACGGGTTTGCCTGGGTAGCGTTTACGACGGGAAAACAGGAGGATGCGGAATATAGTGTCACCCTGGAGAATCAGAAACCTGGGAGCAGCAGTCTGATCGCAAACCTGTATGATGAATACGGATACAAAGTGCTTCCGGACAGGAGATCCTATCAGGAGGTTTGGGAAAGATACGTAACGGCGGACCAGAACGGGACTGCTGTCACCGGCTGGACCAGCAAACTGAAGCCGGAAACTACGTACTACATTCGGTTGGAGGGAGGCAGCAAAGCGGATTATATGCTGCTGATCGGAGAACCCGTTCCGCAGCAGGAAGGCAACACTATTGCAGAAGAACCGGAGACGCCGGAAGAAGAAGTTGTCTTCGAAGTTCCCTTCGAACTCAACGAGACGCAGGTTCGTTTCGTGGCGGATGAGGCGACGTTCATCGACGAAACGGCTGCGAAAGAGGCGCTGGCACCTGTGGCGGAAGTCATCCTGGCGCATCCGGATCATCCCATCCTGCTGGCAGGAACGACGGCTACTTTTGGCGACCAGACAGCCTGCGTGCGGCTGTCCAACGCCCGTGCGGATGCGGTCAAAAACATGCTCGTGAACGAGTTCGGCGTGCCGGCAGACCAACTGAAGACAGTGGGCCTGGGCTACAAGGACGACCCGTTTGAAAGAGGCCGCGACGTGGACGCGTACGGCAATTTCGTACGGACTGAGGCTGCGAAGAACCGCAGGGTCATCGTATTGGATGCGGAGAGCGACATCGCGAAGGAGATCC
>JAFZRG010000220.1 GCA_017619985.1 Bacillota bacterium
GCATCTCCGAAGAGCAGCTCGCGAAGGTCCACACGCCCATCGGCCTTGCCATCGGCGCGGTGACCCCCGAAGAGATCGCCGTGAGCATCGCGGCGGAGATGATACAGGTGCGGGCGGAAAGGCGGAAAGAGTCATGAAGTTCGCTGCCGTCGTACCTGCGGCGGGGCTGTCGTCCCGCATGGGGGTTTTCAAGCCTCTGATGGATCTGAACGGAAAACCGATGATCTGCCGCACTCTGGACAGCCTGCGCGCGGCAGGCTGCGGGACGATCTGCGTCGTGACAGGCCATCGCGCGGAAGAACTGGAAGCTGCCGCCGCGGCGAAGGACGTGTGTTTCCTGCGCAATGAAAATTATGCGTCCACCGGCATGCTCGAATCGGTGCAGCTGGGGCTGGCGGAGTTGCTGGCAGAACCGGCAGAGACCGTCTTTTTCATCCTTCCCGGCGACGTTCCCCTTGTGAGCCGGCAGACTATGGAAGCACTGAAAACGGAAGCGGAGAAGGGCGGATCGTTCGCGCTGAGGCCATCCTATAATGGCAAAGCGGGGCACCCCGTCCTGCTGGACCGGACGATGGCCTTGGCCCTGCTGTCATACCGGGGCGAAGACGGCTTGCGCGGCTTCCTTCGAAAAGCCGCAGAGATCCAGCCGGAGATCGTGCGGGTCATCGCCTGCGAAGACCCCGGCATTCTGGCCGATGCTGATACGCCGGAAGATTATCAGGCGGTTCTGGCTTCGGAACCTCGTTAAGAGCAATCGAAAAGCGGCTGCACCGGGCAGCCGCTTCTTTTTATTGTCTTTTACAGTTCTGTCAGCTCTTCCTGATCGACGAGTCTGGCGCCGGCCGCGGACAGCGCTTCTTCCGCGCCTGCCACGTCGGGCACCTTGCAGACTAGGTAGGCTTTGCCGCTCTGGCCGCCCAGGAAGCAGTACATGTACTCCAGGTTGATGCCTGCGTCCGCTACCGCCTTGATGACGGAGTGCAGGCCGCCGGGCACGTCGGGGATGGCCACGGCGACCGCCTCAGAGATAGCGGTCACGTAACCGGCGTTCTTCAGCACGGTCAGCGCGCCGTACAGATCCTTCACCAGGATGCGGGCGATGCCGAACTCGCTCGTCTCCGCCAGGGAGAACGCTCTCATGTCGATATTCTCGTCGGCCAGCACCTTCGTCATCTCGCAGAGGGTGCCGGGACGGTTTTCAAGAAATACGGAGATCTGTTTTACGCTCATGTCGGTACCTCCTTAGATCTTTCTCTTGTCGATGACGCGCACGGCCTTGCCTTCGCTGCGCACGATGGACTTCGGCGCGACGAGGGAGACCTTGGCCTTCAGACCCAGCATGGACTTGAGTCCGTCCACGAGGTCCTTCTGGCGCGCGGCGATCTCGCCCATGTTGTCCGTGAACATCTCCGGGGTCATCTCGACCTGGACGTCCAGCGTGTCGGTGTTGTTCACGCGGTCCACGATGATCTGGTAGTTGGCCGGATAGCCTTTGTTGAGCAGAACGGTCTCGATCTGGCTCGGGAACACGTTGACGCCGCGGATGATGAGCATGTCGTCGGAACGCCCTCTGGGCTTGCTCATCTTGACGTGCGTTCTGCCGCAGGAGCACGGCTCGTGGCTTAGCTTGACGATGTCTCTGGTGCGGTACCGGATGAGAGGGAACGCTTCCTTGGTGATCGCCGTGAATACCAGCTCGCCGTACGTGCCGTCGGGCACGGGTTCGAGGGTGTCAGGGTCGATGACTTCCGCGATGAAGTGGTCCTCGTTGATATGCATACCGGTCTGTTCGGAACATTCGAACGCGACGCCGGGGCCGGACAGCTCGGTGAGCCCGTAGATGTCATAGGCCTTGATGCCCATGGTCTTCTGGATCTCCTGGCGCATCTCTTCGGACCAGGCTTCGGCGCCGAAGATGCCCGCCTTGAGGGGGATATCGTCGGGTCCCAGACCCATTTCCTTCATGGATTCGCCCAGGTAAGCCGCGTAAGACGGCGTGCAGCAGATGATCGTCGCGGAGAGGTCGCGGATGAACATGATCTGCCGCTCGGTGTTGCCCGAGGACGTCGGGATGGTGAGGCAGCCGACCTTGTGGCTGCCGCCGTTCAGGCCGGGACCTCCGGTGAACAGGCCGTAGCCGTAGGAGACCTGGCAGACGTCTTCGTCCGTACCGCCCGCAGCCACGATGGCTCTGGCGCAGCAGTCTTCCCACAGGTCGATGTCGTGCTGCGTGTAGAACGCGACGACGCGCTTGCCGGTCGTGCCGGACGTGGACTGGATGCGCACGCACTTCTTCAGAGGTTCGCCCATCAGTCCGTAGGGATAGGCTTCGCGCAGGTCCGCTTTCGTGAGGAAGGGCAGCTTTTTCAGATCTTCGACACCCTTGATGTCGTCGGGGGTCAGGCCCTTTTCTTCCATCTTCTTGCGATAGTAGGGGACGTTGTCCCATACGTGCTTCACCTGCTTGACCAGGCGTTCATCCTGCCACGCGCGGATCTGCTCCCGCGAGGCAGTTTCGATTTCCGGTTGATAGTACCGCTCCATAGTGTGTCCTTTCTGTTCTTGTCTTTATAGCGCTTCTAGGCGTTTTTACCCAGTTCGAATGCTTTCTTGTTGAGTTCGAGGAATTTCGCCGGCACGGATGCTTCGATGGCTCTCTGCCAGACGTCGTCCGCCATGCCGAAGTAGTGCGACAGCCTGCCCATCAGCACGAGGTTGACGGCCTTGCTGCTGCCGGCCTGCTTCGCGAGTTCCAGGCAGTCGAGGGCATCGACTTTGGCGCCGGCCGCTTTCATCTTCGCGACGAGGTCTTCGGGGTAGGAGGCCGCGCCTGTGACCACGGGCATGGGGTCGATCTGCTGCGTCGACGTGACGATCTGTCCGCCGGGCTTCAGGTATTCCATCCATCTCGCCGCTTCGAGCAGCTCGAACGAGACGATGAAGTCCGCTTCGCCTTTGTCGATGATGGGGGAGTTGACCCGGTCGCCGTAGCGCACGTACGTGACGACGCTGCCGCCGCGCTGGCTCATGCCGTGGACTTCGGAGACCTTGACGTCATAGCCTTCCTCCAGAAGCATGCGGCCTAACAGTTTGCTGGCGAGGAGGCTTCCCTGGCCGCCTACGCCTACGATCATGACATTCTTCGTTTCCATGGGTCACTCCTCCTTTCCCGTGCTTTCAAACGCGTCCATCGGGCACAGCTGCGTGCAGATGCCGCAGCCTACGCACAGCGTGTCATCCACGTGCGCCTTGCCTTCCTTGATGGAGATGGCCGGGCAGCCGATGCGCATGCAGGACTTGCAGCCGACGCA
>JAFZRG010000221.1 GCA_017619985.1 Bacillota bacterium
CACGGTGCGCGTCTCCGTCGTCAAGGGCTGGCACCTGCCGACGCCCTGCCTGCTCCACAAGGGCGGCAAGCGCTTCTCCACGATCCAGAGCGATCCGGACCTGATGGCATCGGCCAAGAAGGCGGCCAACCACATGCTCGACTTCCTGCTCGAATACACGGATCTGGGCGAATACGACGGCGGTAAGCTGCTGTCCATCAAGGGCGACCTGGCGATCTGCCACATCATCAACGACCTGCTGACCGTGCGCATGGAGATCGACACGTACATCCTGGATCAGTACGGGATCAAACTGCCGTAGAGGGAATTATGGCACTGCTATTAACGGGCGGAACGGGATTTATCGGGTCCCACACCGCCGTCGAATTCATTCAGGCCGGATTTGAGACGATCATCGCGGATGACCTTTCGAACAGCAGCGCGGACGTGATCGGCCGCATCGGGACGATCACGGGCGTGCGGCCGGTCTTCGTGCGGGCCGATATGTGTGACCCGGATCAGGTCGAGCAGATCTTCGCGCAGCACGCGATCGAAGGCGTCGTGCACTTCGCAGGATTCAAGGCGGTCGGCGAATCGGTGGAGAAACCGGTCGAGTACTACCGCAACAACCTGCTGTCCACGCTGACACTGCTGCAGGCCATGAAGCGCCATGACTGCAAGGTCTTCGTGTTCAGTTCTTCCGCGACGGTGTACGGTGAGAACAACCCCATCCCCTACGTCGAAACGATGCCGGCCGGCGGCTGCACGAATCCCTATGGCTGGAGCAAGTTCATGAACGAGCAGATCCTGACGGACGCCGCGAAAGCGGATCCGTCTCTGTCCGTCTGCCTGCTGCGGTATTTCAACCCCATCGGCGCGCATGAGAGCGGTCTGCTCGGAGACGATCCGTCGGGCATCCCCAACAACCTGATGCCGTACATCACGAGAGTCGCGAAGGGCGTGCTGCCGCATCTTTCCGTGTTTGGGAACGATTATCCGACCGTGGACGGCACCGGCGTGCGGGACTATATCCATGTCGTGGATCTTGCAAAAGGTCACCTGGCGGCCTACCGGTATGCTGCAGAGCATACGGGGACGGAAGTTTTCAACCTCGGCAGCGGCCGGGGAACGAGCGTGCTGGAGCTGGTGGAAACGTTCAAACGGGTCAACGGGATAGACGTGCCTTACGTGATCGCGCCGCGCCGCGCAGGCGATATCGCTGAATTTTACGCGGATGCATCCAAGGCGGAACGCGTGCTGAACTGGCATACAGAAAAGACCGTCGAGGATATGTGCCGCGACTCCTGGAACTGGGAGCAGAAAGGCGCCGGAAAAGCGCAGAAATAGAGAAAAACAGGAAAAAGGATAGAGATTTGGACGAAAAAGATATCCGGGAGGTCACTCCCGTACCAACTGAACCGAAGGATCTGAGCTTTACCGCCGTGTACGGGGATCAGTTCCTGAAAGATACGCTTCCGCAGCCCTCCGACACCCTTTCCGAAGAGGACATCAAAGCGCTGGAGGCGTCACGCGAGAAGGCGCTGATCGGCCGCGTCGCGAAGCGCAAACTCGAAGAAGAGCAGAAGCGCAGCAGACGGAGGGCTAAGCCGGAAAAGCAGACCGAAGCAGAACGGAAGCCAAAGGCGGAAAAACCAACGGGCAAACTGACCGCGGGCAAAGCCATCGGCCGCGTGCTTCTTGTGCTGTTAACGACCGTGTTGGCCATCGCGCTGGCGCTGGTCGTGATCGTGGCATCCATCATCCACGGACCGTCCGAGTCCGCCCGCGACACGTTCGTCACGACGGTGCTCGAATCCGGCAATCTGAAGTTTCTCGCGACCATGTTCCTCTCGGAGGACGAGATCAACGAGATCGTCAGCCGCACGTCCATGGCGGAGATGGATACGAACATCGACGAAGACCTGATCACGGCGGACACGCCTGCGGAAGGCAACTTCGACGAGAACGGCATCGAGATCGTGCAGGTGAACGGCCGCAGCTTTTTCGGCACGCTCATGATCATCGCCGATCCCTCCAAAGTCTTCGTCGGCACCACGTATCCGTGGGGTGAATACGGCAAGGAACTCGACCAGCTCGTCACCATGCACGGCGCGGTCGGCGGGGTCAACGGCGGTCTGTACGCCGCGGATATGAACAAGGGCGGCCGGCCTTACGGCGTCTGCGTCTCGAACGGCGAGATCCTGCTGAACGACCCGAGCGGCTGGACGGGCCTGTACCTGATCGGCCTGGACAGCAAGAATATCCTGCGCATCGAACCGATCTCCGGCTGGACCAGAGCGCAGTTCCAGAGTTTCGTGGAAGAGCAGGGCATCCGCGATGCCGTGGCCTTCCAGGACGAGGCGACGGACGCGAACAACCACTTCGTGCCGCTCGTCATCAACGGAGAACCCCGTCAGCTGAACGGCGCGGGTTCCGGCGCTAATCCCCGGACCGTCATCGGCCAGAGGGCGGACGGCGCGATCCTTCTGCTGGTCACCGACGGGCGCGGCGCGTCCGGACACCTCGGCGCGACGGCGCAGGATCTGATCAACGTGATGATGCAGTACGGCGCGGTGAACGCCGCCAACCTCGACGGCGGCAGCTCCTCGTCCCTGTACTATAACGACGAATATCTCATGACCAGCGTGACGCTGTATTACGCGAATTCTTCCTGGAGGCTGCCCACGGCCTTCCTCGTCAAGTCTACGCAGGAAGGAGGCAACTGATGAAGAGTAAATTCTGGAAAGGTTACCTCGTCTACCTCCTCGTGATCCTGGCAGGACTTGCCGCGCTGCACTTCTATGTGAAGGGCATCATGGTCGACTACGAGAACCAGGAACCTGTGCAGTTCGTGCGCGGAGAGCTTGCCCCGGCGATGCCGACGGACGGTTCCATCGGGCAGTTCCTCGAAGAGCATGCTTTCAACGGCCCGGCGGGTCAGCTGAACGATTTGAAGGAGCGCTTCTACCACACCGTGAAGGTGTCCGGGAAAGGCGAGGTGCAGCTGGCCTTTGAAGAGGACCCTGCGCACGTCGGCAGCATGGACCCGGTCGTGAATGTCACGGCGGACGGCAAGCCCTTCCTGCGCGTGACCCTGCACGAAGCGGAAAAAGTGACGAAGCTGATGATCATGAACATCTCCAAGTGGGATGTGACGTCGGCCGTGCTGCTCGATCCGGACCGCGATTCGTCTGCGCCTCTCGCGCTGGGCGAAGACGGGCTGCTGTCATACACCGTGGAGATCCCGGAGGGGTTCACGCTGCTGCTGGACGGGTCACCGGCCGGCGAAGGCGTTCCCTATGCCGAATCCGCGCTGCCGGAGTTCGAATACGTGGCGCCTTTCACCGAGGTGCCGGCAGGCAGGGAATACAAGTTCGAAGGCCTTGCGGCCGAGCTGAAGATCTCCGCGCTGAACAACGCGGGCGACGAAGTGGCTGCCGTGCAGACGGCGCCCGGCGTGTATGATATCCCGGCGGACTTCGCCGAGACGCAGGTGGCGCAGGACCTCATGGCCGGCATCGCGGACCCGCTGTACATCGGCGAGCTGTGGTCGCAGTTCATGACGGACGACGTGGCAGGCTCGTACCACGGTTTCTATACCGTCGTGCGCGAATGCATGCTGCTGAAGGGGTCAAACCTGTACGATCTGGCCGAGAACTGGGCCGATTCCGTGGACATCACGTTCGTGAGCAACCACGTGATCACGGCCTGGAACAAGGAAAGCGTGAGCAACTTTATCCGGTACAACGAGAATCTGCTGTCCTGCGACGTGTATTTCGAGAAGGAGATGCGCGTGGCCGGCCAGCAGCGGATCGACGTGTTCGACAACCGGATGTATTTCGTGAATATCACCGACCCGGACATCGCGGCGCCCGGCTGGTATCTGGCCGACATGCTGTCGCTGGCGGGCACGCACGGCGGAGAGTAGCGTTTCCGAGAGAAAAGAGAGGACTGAAAGATGAAGAAGTTTTTGGCGATCCTGCTGACCCTGGCGATGTGCTTTGCGCTGGCGGCCTGCTCCGGCGGCGGGCAGCAGCCCGAACCCGAGCCGGAAGCGCCCGACCTGAACGCCAAGAGCGAAGGCGTGATGACGTATGAGGAATATGCCGCGGCGGACATCGGCAGCGAAGTGACCATCGAAGGGTACGTACAGGCGGCTGCGTCCTGGTGGAACGATCAGATCAGCGTCTATGCGCAGGATCTGACCGGCGCCTACTATATCGAGGACATGGCCTGCACCGAGGAGGAATCGGAAGGGCTGGTGCCCGGTAAACTGATCAAGGTCACCGGCACGAAGTTCGAGCGGGACGGCGAGATCGGGATCTCGGGCGGCACGTTCGAACCCGCGGAAGTCGATTACGAATACATCGCGCTGCCACTCGACGTGACCGCGATCCTCGATACGGACGAGATGATCAAGTATCAGAACATGTACGTCAGGTTCAGCGGCATGGAAGTTACGGGCGAACCTGTCTTCAAATGGGACGGCTCCGGCGAGAACGGCGACGACATCTACTTCCAGGTCGGCAAGGACGACCAGGTGTTCACGTTCATGGTGAAGTCCGATCTGACCGGCACGGGCACGGACGTCTACGAGGGTGTCAAGAAACTGAAGGCGGGCGATATCGTCGATCTGGAGGGCTTCTGCTGCTGGTTCGACGGCCTGACCCCGCACATCACGAGCGTGACGATGAAATAGGAAATGAGAGACTATCCGAGAGTCATCTGCAACGACAAGGCGGCAAAGCTGCTGCGCTCCGGCCACCCCTGGGTGTACGGCGAAGAGACGCGCGGCCCGGAGGAAACGTACCGGAACGGCGATATCGTCGACGTGTATACGGAAAAGGACCGCTGGATGGGGGCGGGCTTCATCAATGACGCCTCCAAGATCCGCGTACGCATCATTTCGCGCAACACGAACGACCGCTTCGACGAGGCGTTCTGGCGGCGCAGGATCGAGCACGCGGTCAGTTACCGGCGCACCGTGATGGGCGAGGCGGACTTCCGCTGCTGCCGGCTCATCTTCGGCGAGGCGGACAGTTTTCCCGGGTTCACCGTGGACCGTTTCGAAGACGTGCTCGTGACCGAGGTGCTGTCCCTGGGCATCGAGATGCGCAAAGAGCTGCTGTACCGCCTGCTGCGGGAAGTGCTGGCGGACTGCGGCGTGCAGGTGCGCTGCATCTACGAGCGCAACGAAAGCCCGCTGCGGGTCAAGGAGGGCATGCAGACCGGCAAAGGCTGCGCCTTCGGAGATCCCGGAGACGGGCACGTGCTGATCACCGAGAACGGGCTGAGATACGACGTGGATTTCGTGAACGGCCAGAAGACGGGCTTTTTCCTGGATCAGAAATACAACCGACAGGCGGCCGCGAAGCTGGCGGAAGGCAGGACCGTGCTGGACTGCTTTACGCACACCGGCGCGTTCGGCATGAACTGTGCAGCGGCCGGAGCGAAGCGGGTCGTTTCTGTGGATATCTCGGAAGACGCCTGCGGCCAGAGCCGCAGAAACATCGCGCTGAACGGTCTGGAAGACCGGATGGACGTGATGCAGGCGGACGTGTTCGATCTGCTGACGGATCTGGCGAACGGCAAGCGCCCGCAGGGCATCCCGGAAGGCAGGCACCCGTTCGACTTCATCATCCTGGATCCGCCGGCCTTTACGAAGAGCCGCGAGACGGCCAATGCCGCGTTCCGGGGCTACAAGGAGATCAACCTGAAGGCCATGAAGCTGCTGCCGCGCGGCGGTTATCTCGCCACCTGCAGCTGCTCGCACTTCATGGGACCGCAGATGTTCGAAAAGATGCTGAGAGAGGCCGCCTCCGATGCGGGAGTGAGCCTGCGGCAGATCGAAGAGAGGCGCCAGGCGCCTGACCATCCCATCCTTTGGGGCGTCCCCGAGACCGAATATCTGAAGTTCTGGCTGTTCCAGGTGGTATAAAGGCAATACAAAAACGGCCCGCAGGCCGTTTTTGTTGTGTGCTTATTTGATCCCGTTCTTGTACGGCACGTAACCGGGATGCTTCGGCAGGAAGTCTCTCTCCCAGATCCCGTCCGCCACAGGCGCCCATTTCGCCGCGGTCTCGAAGCACTTCGCGCACTGGGCGTCCACGTCCTCCGGGGCCGTATAGTCCGTCGAATGCGCGCCGCTCTCGTGCACCATCTTCTGCAGCATCTCGGGGTTGTCCAGCAGAGGGCAAGGACGCAGCAGGTTGTCGTTGAACGGCTGGTTGTTGCGGTAGGCCATGAACAGCGGCGACTGGAACGCTTCGAGCAGGGTCTTCTCGCGGA
>JAFZRG010000222.1 GCA_017619985.1 Bacillota bacterium
CACCTCTCCTTTGGATCTGATCAACCGGGAGATCATCCCCGCGCTGAACACCGTTGGAGACCGCTTCGCCGCAGGAAAGGTCTATCTTCCTCAGTTGCTGATGAGCGCGGAGGCTGCGGGTACTGCGTTCGAAGAGGTGAAAGCGGTCCTGTCGGCGCTTCCTCTGCAGGAGGGGGAACAGAAAGGAACGGTTGTGATCGCGACCGTGAAGGGCGATATCCACGACATCGGCAAGAACATCGCCAGACTGCTGCTGGAAAGTTACGGATTTACCGTAAAAGACCTGGGTAAGGACGTGGAACCGAGGAAGATCGTGGACGCGGTCAAGGAAGTGCATGCGCCACTTGCCGGTCTGTCCGCCCTGATGACGACCACAGTGCCGGCCATGGAGGAAACGATAGAACTGCTGAAGCAGGAAGCGCCCTGGTGCCGCGTACTGACAGGCGGGGCGGTCCTGACAGCGGATTTCGCAGGTCAGATCGGCAGCGACTGTTACGCGAAAGACGCGATGGATACCGTGCACTTTGCGGAAGAAGTGTGCAAATGAACGCAAATCGTTGTAAAATAGTCCCGGAAAGGTTTCCGGGACTTATTTCATGAAAGCACTCATCGCCATGAGCGGCGGCGTGGATTCCTCCGTCGCGGCTCTGCTGACAAAAGAAAAAGGGTACGACTGCATCGGATGCACCATGAAACTGTGGGACGCGGAGCAGGCGGAAAGCGCGTTGCCGCATCCGAAAAGCTGCTGCAGCCTGGACGATACCGAAGATGCGCGCAGCGTCGCGTACAAACTCGGTATGCCTTTCTATGCCTTTAACTATAAAGACGAGTTCATGGCGCAGGTCATCTGCCCGTTTGCGTCCGATTACGAACACGGTCGCACGCCGAATCCCTGCATCGAGTGCAACCGCTTCCTGAAGTTCGGAAAGCTGCTGCGGCGGGCGGAGGAACTGGGCTGCGATAAGGTCGTGACAGGCCATTACGCCCGCATCGAGCAGGACAAAGACGGCCGTTACGTGCTGAAGAAGGGCCTGGATCCGTCGAAGGATCAGAGCTACGTGCTGCACTGCCTGACGCAGGAACAGCTGGCGTATATCCTGTTCCCTCTGGGAGAGATGACGAAGCCGGAAGTCCGTGCCATAGCGGCTCAAAACGGTTTTCTGAATGCGAACAAACCCGACAGCCAGGACATCTGCTTCGTGCCGGACGGCGATTACGCCAAGGTGGTCGAACGGTATGGAAAAGGCGGGGGGACGGAACCCGGCGCCTTTCTCGACATGGACGGCAGGCCCATCGGCACGCACCGGGGCATCATCCATTATACGGTCGGCCAGCGCAAGGGCCTCGGCAACACCTGGGGCAGGCCGGTGTTCGTCGTCGCGATTGACTCGGCTGCCAACACGGTGACTCTCGGAGATCACGAGGATCTGTTCCGCCGGGAAGTCTCCGTAACAGACTTCAACTGGATCGCCGGGAAGGCTCCGGAAGGGCCGATCCGCTGTACCGCCAAACTGCGCTACCGGCAGGCGGAACAGCCGGCCGTGGCAAACGCTGCGGAAGACGGACGGGTCACGCTCGTATTCGACGAACCGCAGAGAGCGCCGACCCCCGGACAGTACGCCGTTCTGTACGACGGCGACACCGTGCTCGGCGGCGGGCGGATCGAATAGCAGCGGCTGCCGGAAAGAATCTGAAACCTATCATTTTTCGTCCATAACCTGTATAATAACTATGTATGGGTATTTTCTGTACATGAGGAGAACAGGTTATGGACGTTTCATTTGCAGCAAGATTATATATCCCCACCATCTGTCCCTGCTGCGGGCGCTACATTTTCGAAGAGAAGGGTAAGTACGAGATCTGCCCGGTCTGCGGCTGGGAGGATGACCCGGTGCAGCGCCGCGACCCGGATCTGCCGGGCGGCGCCAACAGGCTCAGCCTGAACGAAGCCCGCAAGGCCTGGGGGAAGAAGGAGGCCGGAGAATGAAGAAAGGCAAGCTCATTCTGCTGATCCTCCTGCTGATCGCCGCGTTCGTCTGCGCGAAGATCCTGTACGATCAGGTGATGCAGAGCCAGATCCCGGACGACCCGGGCATAGCGCAGGACGTCGAACCAAGTCCGGCACCTCACGAGGAGGGGCCGCAGATCTCGTATGAAACCAGCGAGATTGATGAGATCGCCTGGAACTACGACGAATTCCCGGACGATTACACGTTCCGCAACAATAAACTGCTGAACGAGCATTACGAAAAGCATGGCATCGAGATGGGCTTCGCCTCGGCGGAAGAATACGCGGCGGCGGCCAATCTCGTCATCCATCACCCGGATACTTTGCATAAGATCGAAAAGGAGGACGGCGACACCTGCTTCTATTACGAAGCGGCCAATCTGTTCGTCGTACTGTCCAAGGACGGATATATCCGCACGTTCTTCGCGCCGGATTCCGGAAAGAAATACTACGACAAGCAATAGAGCAAAGCGATGAAGAAGACTGTCATTACAAAAGACTGCGTCAGGACGCTGCTGGAGACGAAGTACCTCAAGGTCTATGACCTGCAGTACGAAGAAGGCAAGCACTATTATGACGCGACCCGCCGCGAAGCATCCGAACTGACGGCGGTCAAGACGGATGAGGAATTCCGGGACATGCTGC
Organism: Bacillota bacterium; assembly: GCA_017619985.1. GTDB lineage: Bacteria > Bacillota > Clostridia > Peptostreptococcales > Anaerovoracaceae > RUG11894. The sequence continues at coordinate 2,654 of JAFZRG010000222.1, forward strand.
CGGACGCGGTCAGCTGCTGCGTCATCGTACGTATGCCCGGC
>JAFZRG010000223.1 GCA_017619985.1 Bacillota bacterium
GCCGCTTCCCTGCACAGTTTTTCCGCGTGCATCACCGGGCGCAGGTCGCCCGTCAGGCCGATCTCGCCGATGATGAGCGTGCCGTGGGGGATGCTGACCCCCTTCTCCGCCGACCAGATGGCCAGCGCGGCCGCCAGATCCGTCGACGTGCCTTCGGGCTTCAATCCGCCGACGACGTTCACGTACACGTCGCGCGACAGCAGACTGATCCCTGCCTTGCGCTCCAGCACCGCGATGATCATGTTCAGGCGCCCGGAATCGATGCCGATGCCGGTGCGCCGGGCAAAACCGATGCCGGACGGTCCGGTGAGCGCCTGGGTCTCCAGGAGCAGCGGACGGGTCCCTTCGTAGACCGCCGTCGCCACCGCGCCTTCCGCGGAGTCCTCGAACCCCTCGAGGAAGCTGCCGGAGAGGTTGTCGACTTCGACGAGGCCCTCTTCCCTCATCTCGAACGCGCCGATCTCGGACGTCGTGCCGAAGCGGTTCTTCAGGGAGCGCAGGATGCGCAGATCCTGATTTCGTTCGCCGGTGAACTGCAGCACCGTGTCGACCATGTGCTCCACGATCTTCGGGCCGGCCAGTTCGCCGCTCTTCGTGACGTGCGCCACGACGAACACGGGGATGCCCATGCCCTTCGCCACGTTCATGAGCAGGTTGCCGCAGGCCCTAACCTGGGACACGCTGCCCGGCGCGGACTCGAAATCGCCGCAGTACATGGTCTGGATGGAGTCTATGATCAGGAACGCCGGATGCAGTTCGTTGACCGCCTCCAGCACGTTTTCCATGTTCGTTTCGGCCAGCAGGTACAGGTTCGAAAGATCGCCCGCGCACACGCGGTCGGCGCGCATCCTGATCTGCTCCTCCGACTCCTCGCCGGAGACGTAGAGGACCGTGCCTTCCTTCTGCGCGATGGACGCTGCCGCCTGGATGATGATCGTGGACTTGCCGATGCCCGGTTCGCCCGTGATCAGCGCGATGCTGCCCTGCACGAGGCCGCCGCCCAGCACGCGGTTGAGCTCCCCGATGCCGGTATCGATGCGGGTGGCCTGGCTGCTCTGCACCTCGCCGATGCGGACCGGTCTGGGTGCCCTGCCCTCGAGCACGCCGCAAGCCGTGCGCCTCCTGACGTCCGCCGCAGGCGCAGGAGCGACCTTTTCCTCCACGAAGGAGTTCCAGGCGCCGCAGATGCACTGACCCATCCATTTCGGGCTCTCGTAGCCGCATTCCTGGCACACAAAAACTGTCTGAGCTTTCTTTGCCATTCGCTAGATCTCCGTATTGTTGATGGACGCCAGGCTGTCTCCGCCTTCATCCGGGGCACACACGCGGCCAGCCAGAATCCACCGGTTGTGTTCCGTATCGTGGATGAGCGGCTTGATCAGCCGGAAGTTTTCGATCTGCCCCGTGGTCTTCACGTGCGTGCGCGGACCGGTGCAGAAGCGCTTTTCCCCGCCGATGGCGACGTGGCTCGAATCCACGTAGTCGATCGGCATATCCTTGGCGATGTCTTCCTTCACCGCCCTCTCCATCAGGTCCAGGTTGACGTTGGGAGGTTCGCTGCCGGGGAAGATCAGCAGGAAGCCCTTCTTGATGTCGCCGTGTTCGGCGCGCTTCAGGTCCGAATCCGAGAGATAGCGTTCCGTCAGGTCTTCCGCGGTGTGGGCCATCTGGCGGTAACGGATGGACTCGTAGACGATTTTATGGATCTCGTCCGGCGTCGGTCCGAAGATCGTGGGCCGGGTCACGATGATCTCCTCGCCCACGCCGACCAGCAGGTCCGCCTTTTCCGGCATGTACGGATACAGCAGCTCGTAGTGTTCGACGACCACGCGGCGGTCTCTGCGCTTGGCTTCCATGACCGCGTCCGCCAGCACGCCGGGCTGTGTGAAGCCCATCTCGAAGCGCACATCCACGTGATACGTGTGCGGCGTGTAGAAGATATTCTCTTCGTCGATGCTCAGCAGCGGCAGCGGGCGCACGTTGACCCCGGCATCGTCGTTCGTGAGCTCCAGGCCCGGGAACATGCCCTTGATGAGCATGGATTTGCCCGCGCCGGATTCGCCCAGGATGCCGATGATGTGGTCGAACGGGCTCAGATGCTGCTGCGCGATCTGCGCGCCGAGCTCGAACATGCGCACCGAGCCTCTCGGCGCGAAATATACGCTGTACAGATGGCTGTTCGTCGAATCGTAAAATGCCATGGTGTCTCCTCTTATTTCTTTCTATCCTTGTTCCTTCAGGCAGATTTTGACATAATCTACCAAATAACAGTATACACGAAAAAATCCCGCTTGCATAGTCCGCAAGCGGGATATCGCTGCATTTTTCTGCTATTCCTGCGTCTTCAGATAATCCGCTCTGCCCCATTCGTAGAGATTTCTGCCTTCCGCGTCGATGATGACCGTCGCGGGCAGATCCTTCACCTCCAGGCGGCGGATCGCTTCGGACTGCAGATCTTCGTAGGCGACGACCTCAGCCTTCTTGATGCACTTGCTCAGCAGAGCGCCTGCACCGCCGATCGCGCCGAAGTACACGCAGCCGCATTTCTTCATCGCGTCGATGACCGCCGGACCTCTCTTGCCCTTGCCGATCATGCCGGTCAGACCCTGCTCGATGAGGGCGGGCGAATACGCGTCCATGCGGTAAGACGTCGTCGGACCCGCGGAGCCGATGGCCATACCGGGTTTCGCCGGGGACGGACCCACGAAGTAGATGATCTGATTCTTCACGTCGATGGGCATCGGTTTGCCCTCTTTCAGCAGTTCGCACAGGCGCTTGTGCGCCGCGTCCCTGCCGGTGTAGATGACGCCCGAGATGAGCACGGAATCGCCGCTTTTGAGCGTTCTGGCCTTCTCCGGGGTCAGCGGAGTCGTAATTCTGATCGGTTCCATTACAGCACCTCCGTCTTGTGTCTCGTCACGTGGCAGTTGATGTTGACCGCCACAGGCAGGCCCGCGATGTGCGTCGGCATGGTCTCGATGTTGACCGCCAGCGCCGTCGTCCTGCCGCCGAAGCCCTGAGGGCCGATGCCTAGCGCGTTGATGCGCTCGAGCAGCTCCGCCTCCATGTCCGCGTAGTATTTGACGGGATGTCTTTCCTCGAGCGGGCGGATGATGGCTTTCTTGGCCATGAGGGCTGCCTTGTCGAACGTGCCGCCGATGCCTACGCCGACCACGATGGGCGGGCAGGGATTGGGGCCGGCTTCCTCGACGACCTTCACGACGAAGTCCTTGACGCCTTCCGCGCCGTCGGAGACCTTGAGCATCTTGATCTGGCTCATGTTCTCCGAACCGAAGCCCTTAGGCGCCACGGTGATCTTCACCTGATCGCCGGGCACGAGTTCGTAGTAGATCATCGCCGGGGTGTTGTCCAGCGTGTTTTTACGGGCGCCGAGCGGTTCCTCCACGCAGGATTTGCGCAGGAAGCCTTCGGTGTAGCCCTTGCGTACGCCTTCGTTCACGGCATCCTCGATGGAACCGTTCACGTGGACATCCTGTCCGATCTCCAGGAAGACGCAGGCGAGGCCTGTATCCTGGCAGATGGCCATTTCGGTCCGGTCGGCGATATTGTAGTTTTCGATGATGCGGTCCAGGATCTCCTGCGCGATGGGCCAGGGTTCGCACGCGCGGCATCCTTCGATGCACTTGCGCACGTCGCCCGCCAGATGCCGGTTGGCATTGACGCAGAGTCTCGCGACCACGTCCGTGATCTGTTTCGAATCGATCTCTCTCATGGCCTTACCTCACGTTGTAGATGCGGTCGAGCAGCGTGCCGTCGCGGTAGATGATGTCTGCGAGCACGCGGTCACCCTTGACGAGCGGCTTGGGCATGCCGCACAGCTTCTCCGCCGCTTCCTTCAGCTCGAAGATGTCGACGACCTTGATGCCGCCGTCCCTGAGCCGCTGCGCCAGTTCGGGTCTCGCCGGGTTCACGGCCACGCCCTTCTGGGTGACGAGCACGTCGATCGTGCTGCCCGGGGTGGACTTGCAGAAGACGTGATCCGTCACGATGGGCAGACGCGCTCTGGACAGAGGCGCGATGATCATCGCGAGCTTGGCGCCCGCAGCCGTATCGCTGTGACCGCCGGAGCCGCCCATGATCTTGCCGCTCGAATTCGTGTGCACGTTGACGTTGAAGTCCGTGTCGATCTCGGTCGCGCCCAGCAGGACGACGTCCAGGGAATCGACCGCCGCGGACTTGGCGTCCGGACTCGCGTAATGCATCGCGGAGACTTCGGTGTGCTTCGGGTTCGTGCGGATGGATTCCACTGCCTTCAGGTCGAAGCACTGTACGTCGATCAGGCTCTCGAAGCATCCTTCGTTCAGCATGTCGACCATGTAGCCGGTGATGCCGCCGCAGCCGAAACTGCCCTTGATGCCCTCTTTCAGCATGATCTCCTTCAGGAACTGGGCTGCCGCCAGAGTGGCGCCGCCGGCGCCGGTCTGGAAGCTGAAACCGTCCTTCAGCAGGCCGCTGGCCTTGATGACGTTCGCCGC
>JAFZRG010000224.1 GCA_017619985.1 Bacillota bacterium
ACATTTTTTTACCTTTCTGCGGTTGGTAGGTTTTCCGCGCCTTTCATTGATTTTTAAGCGTTTTGAGAACTTTTTGTTCTCTTGTTTTTTACACTTATATTATAGCAAATATGCTCTTATAACCCTGTCATTATAATGTGACACTGAATCTTTTTAATTATTTTTATAAAATTATTTTTGAAGAAAAAAGGGCTAGAATCTTGTGAAAAAAACTAATGGGATTTGCAAGGCGAGGGACATAGTCACTTAAACATACAAGGCGAGTGCTGCGTGCTATAAAGTGGTCAAAAAGTTGTTAGCAAGTTATTTCTTTTTTGTTCGCTATTGGATTAAGAGTTGTTAAAAAAATGATAGAAAATCGTTGAAAAATCAATGGGTAGAAGGTAATATGAATTTACAGTTTTTTTTGTGACAATTATAGGTGTTTTGAAGGACGTTTTAAAAAGAGATTTACAGTTTTTTTTACAGTTCATTTCGTTAAATGGTGTTGGGTAATTAAAAAACAGGAGGATGACTCTCATCATCCTCCTGATCTAAAAACCTTGTAGTTTCAGTCTCTTTAAGGGCCTACTTGAAATATCTCTCCAGCATTCCCTTGAGCGCCTTGCCGTGTCTGGCTTCGTCGCGGGCCATCTCATGTACGGTGTCGTGGATGGCATCGAGGCCGTTCTTCTTGGCGCACTTGGCCAGGTCGGTCTTGCCCTGGACGGCGCCGAATTCACAGTCGACTCTCCATGCCAGGTTCTTCTTGGTGGAATCGGTCATGTTGGGTTCGAGCTCGGAGCCCAGCAGTTCCGCGAACTTGGCGGCGTGCTCGGCTTCTTCCCAGGCGGCCTTTTCCCAATAGAGGCCGATCTCGGGATAGCCTTCTCTGTGGGCAACTCTTGCCATGCACAGATACATGCCGACTTCGGAGCATTCGCCCGCGAAATTGGCCTTCAGCTGCTCGATGATATAGGCTTTGTCTTCCTCGGGGACGTTGTCGAGGTTCATGCCGACGCCGAAGACGTGCTCGGAAGCCAGAGGAGCGGACTCATCCATTTCCTTGAACTTCTCGCCGGGGCACTTGCACAGCGGGCAGGCGAACCCTTCGGGCATGGCTTCGCCTTCATAGACGTAACCGCAGACGGGGCATACGAATTTCTTCATGGTTTTTCTCCTTTTTTATGTCGCAAAATGCGATAACGATTAACTATAGGAACACCCTCATTATAATCAATAGGGGAGGGTTTGTCACCCCTTGAAAGCACACTTCCGCAGGGAGTATAATGAACAAGAAGTCAATAATTCTATGATTCGTTCTGGAGGGATCATATATGAACAGAGCATGGATCGAGCTCGACTCGAAAGCTTTAAAACACAATCTTGAGGAACTCAGCAAGGAATTCGCGCCGAAGACCGGCATCATGGGCGTGGTCAAGGCGAACGGCTACGGCCACGGCGCGACGCAGATCGCGGCCAAACTCAGCGAATTCGGCATCGACCACTTCTGCGTGGCAGCCCTGTCCGAGGCACTTGAACTGCGCCAGGCGGGCATCCAGGGCACCATCATCATCCTGGGCTACACCGCGCCGGGCTTCGCGATGGAACTGTACCGCAATCAGATCACGCAGACGCTCGTCAGCATCGAATACGCGAAGCAGCTGGACGAGGTCTTCGGTAAGATGATCGAGGCGACGATGCCTGAGAACAAGGATGCCAAGTTGCTGGCCAACATGGCGATCGACACCGGCATGCACCGTATCGGCGTCGCAAAGGACGATTACGATACGATGGCGGAGTTCTACAAGCTGCCGCACATCAACGTGACCGGCATGTTCACGCACCTGCCCGTGGCGGACACAGGCGAGGAACAGCACGTCGAATTCACGAAGAAGCAGATAGAAGCGTTCTTCAAGGCCAAGGAAGAACTGCTCAAGCGGGGCATCGACCCGGGTTACTGCCACTGCCAGAACTCGCTGGGCAGCATCAACTACTCGCCCGTGGCGGACGCGGACTACGCGCGTTTCGGCATCTGCATGTACGGCGCGCTGCAGGTCTACGAGGACTATCTGAAGAGACCGGTTCACCTTGAACCGGTCATGACCCTGAAGGCCCACATCGCCTCCGTGCGCGAGATCGCTCCCGGCGAGACCGTCGGTTACGGACGCACGTTCACGGCCGAGCGGCCTACCAAGATCGCGACCGTGTGCATCGGCTACGCGGACGGTGTGCCCAGGAATCTGTCCGGAGGCAAGCTGAAAGCCATCGTGAACGGCCAGTTCTGCCGGGGCGCGGGACGCATCTGCATGGACCAGATGATGCTCGACGTCACGGATATCCCCGATGTGAAGATGGGCGACGTGGCCATCCTGCTCGGCAGGGACGGCGACAAGGCTATCTACGCGGAAGACTGGGCGAGAGACGCGGACACCATCACCGACGAGATCTTCACGAGGCTGAACAAGCGCATCGAGAACAACGGATTCGTGAAATAAGGCAAGAATCAACCATAAAAGGCGGCGGAGCGATCTGCCGCCTTTTAATGTGTAGTTAAAAAGCATATCTATAACTACATATTGTAAATTGTTCTGCGGGTCATGCTCCTATATAGTATAGTTGCAAGATATCGTTAACCCATTTCACAGCAATATACAGAAAAGGAGAAATACCATGAGCTTCAAAACAGATCTTCTTCATGACAACCAGGTCCATCAGAAACTGTGGGGCGATTACAAGAGCATCGCTGCCGCCCACGTCAGCCCCATCTACCAGACTACGACTTTCATTCTCGATGACTTCGACAGCGCAGTCTACCTGAATCAGCACGTCGACCAGGGCTTCGTCTACAGCCGCTTCGGCGGCCCGTCCAGCGACGAACTGGAGCGCAAGATCGCGCATCTTGAACATGCGGAAGCAGCGCTGGCCCTGTCCTCCGGCCTCGGCGCCATCTCCACCGCAGCGCTGTCCTGTCTGAAGGCAGGCGACCACGTGGTCTTCGGCGACGTCATCTACGGCTGCACGTTCACGCTGTTTGCCAAGGTCATGACGAACTTCGGGGTCACCTATACGAGAGTCGATACGACGGACCCGAAGAACGTCGAAGCGGCCATCCAACCCAACACCACGCTGGTCTATGTCGAGACACCGGCTAACCCGACCCTGAAGATCTCCGACATCGAAGCGATCTCCAAGGTCTGCAAGGCGCATCCGGGCATCAAGCTGATCGTCGACAGCACCTTCGCATCCCCGTACCTGCAGAATCCGCTCGATCTCGGCGCGGACCTGGTCGTCCACAGCGCAACCAAGTATCTGTGCGGTCACGGCACAGCCACGGCGGGCGTCATCGCCGGCCGCAAGGAACTCATCGACCGCTGCCGCATGCCGTTCATGCAGTGCTTCGGCGCCGTGCTCGGACCGTTCGAAGCCTGGCTCGTGATGCAGGGCATGAAGACGCTGGCCGCCCGTATGGACGTGACCTGCGCCAACGCGATGAAAGTTGCGAGATTCCTCGAAAATCATCCCAAGATCGACAGAGTCTACTATCCCGGCCTCGAGAGCCATCCGACCCACGAGATCGCCAAGAAGCAGATGCACAACGGCTTCGGCGGCATGATGTCCGCAGACATCAAGGGCGGCATGGACGCGGTCCGCACTGTGATGAACAACGTCAAGGTGTTCTCGCTGGCAACGTCTTTGGGCAACGTCGACTCCCTGATCCAGCACAGCCCCTCCATGTCCCACTTCGACATGAGCCCGGAGGAAAGACATGCCGCGGAGATCTTCGACGGCCAGGTCCGTCTGTCCATCGGCATCGAGGACGCGGACGATCTGATCGCCGACCTCGACCAGGCGTTGGCGCTGATCTAATCGCACAGGCAAAACCGGCCGGGCAGAAATGCCCGGTCTTTTTTATGATATAATGAGCCTATGAATTACACGATAGCAGACATGCTGAAAGACAACCTGGTGCCGGGCATCGAGCAGCTGGCTTACGGAGGCGACCTCGGAACGGCGGAGATCGCGGCGGTCACCGTGCAGGAATACCCCGCGGACGACTTCGTGCAGAAGGGCGATCTTGTGCTCTCCACAGCGGAGGGCTGCACGGAGAGCGAAGAACGCTTCGCCGCGTTTCTGGACGAACTGACGGCCAGCGGCGCGTGCGGCGTGCTGTTCGCGTTCCGTGACGCGTCGTATAAGTTTCCGCTGTCGCTGCGGCTGCAGGCGCAGAAAAGCGGTCTGCCCGTGTTCCGCATCCCCTGGAAGGTGCGTTTTGCCCAGGTGCAGAGCGACCTGATCCGGCGCATCCACCGCAGGAGCATGGAATATCTGACGGAGCGGCGGATCAAGCAGGACTTCCTGTGGAACCTGGCGTCCGGGAATTACGAGAGCGCGCAGCAGATGGCGCTGCAGGGCCGCAAGTTGAAATTCGACCTCAGCCTGCCCTATGCCTGCGTCCGCCTGCTGGCTGTCCCGGAAGAAGGGCTGCCGGAGTATTCGGACAAGTCTGCGGAAACGGCTGACGCCATCGAAAGCGCCATCGAATCCTGCGGGCGGCTGCTGGGCCTCCGCGTGATGTACGCCGCGCGGGCCATGGAATTCCTGCTTTACGTGGAATGCAAAGCCGGCAGGGAAGAGGAGAACGTACGGCAGTATTTCGAACTGCTGCGGGAGAAACTTTCTGATCTGAGCGGACTGGAATTCACATGGGGCATCGCACCTTGCGCGGGTCAGCCGGCTGATTTCGAAAAACTGGCGCAGCAGGCGGAACTGGCGCTGCAGTATGCGAAAGGAAGCGCGTCCCGCATCTATACTTACAAGGACGCGAAGGAAGCGGCTCTGATCGCCGCGCTTCTCCGTGACCCGGAGGCAGCCGCGATCGCGCAGGAAACGCTTGCGGACCTGTTTGCGGAAGACGCGAAGGGCAGTTCGTATCTGCAGACGCTCGCCGCGTATTTCCGCTGCTGCGGCAATGCGAGCAAGGCAGCCGATGAGCTGTATATCCACCGGATCTCCCTGCTGCAGAGACTGGAGAAGATCGAGAAGATCACAGGGCTTTCCCTGAAGGACCACCGCGACCGGCTGCTGCTGCAGCTTTGTGTGCGGATGACCCTGGATGAATAAAAGCACATGAAGAGATACGAGATCGTTTTATTCGATATGGATGGCACGATCCTGGATACGCTGCAGGATCTTGCCGATTCCGTGAACTGGGCGCTGCGCGAATGCGGGCTGCCCGAGCGTTCCTTTGCGGAGATCCGCCGGTTTTTGGGCAACGGGATCTTCAACCTGATCCGCCGCGCTGTGCCGGACGGGACGCCGCAGGAGATGGAAGACAAGGTCCGCACAGTATATAAGCATCACTACGAAGAGCACTGCAGCGACACGACGAAGCCATTCGAAGGCATCCCGGAAGCAATGCGGGTTTTGCGTGACCGCGGTTATAAGCTCGCCTGCGTCTCCAATAAGCCGGACGACGACGTGGCGAGGCTGGCGGAACAGCACTTCATGGGGCTGCTGGACGCCTGGAGCGGTCCTCTGCCCGGCATGCCGATCAAGCCGGCGCCGGACCTGTGCGACCGCATCCTGGCCATGGAAGGGCTGACCCGAGAGGAAGCCGTCTACGTCGGTGACACGGAAGTGGACATCGAGACCGCGAAGAATGCAGGCATGGACTGCATCGTCTGCGCCTGGGGTTTCCGCGACGAAGATTTCCTGAAGGAATTCGGCGCGGAGGTCATCATCCATAAGCCTGAAGAACTCCTGGAGCATCTGCTATGAGCGAACATGTGATCCATCCTATAGCGCATATCCGCACGGACTTTCCGAGCAAGTTCGGCATCCCCCGGCAGTCCGGGCTGGTGCCGGAACTGGAAGGGACGATCGTGTTCGAGCCGGAATACAGGAACCCGGACGCCCTGCGCGGACTGGAGACCTACACGCACATCTGGCTGATCTGGCAATTCTCGGAAGGCTTCGCGTCCAGGGAAGGACAGCCGGACGGGTCACAGCCTTCCTGGAACCCGACGGTGCGGCCGCCGAAGCTGGACGGCAACACGAGGGTGGGGGTGTTTGCGAGCCGGTCACCCAACCGGCCGAACAGCCTGGGCCTTTCCGTCGTGCGCATGACCAGCATCGAGCCCGAAACGCCGGACGGCCCGCTCATCCATGTGGCGGGAGTGGATCTGATGGACGGCACGCCGATCTTCGACATCAAGCCCTACATGCCCTATACGGAGAGCATCCCGGAGGCTGGGCGCGGAATCGGCCGTTTCCGCGATCTAAAACCGCTCGACGTAGAAATTCCCGAGGAACTGGCCAAAAAGCTGCCAGAGAGTAAATTAGAGGCTCTCAGGCGTATCCTGGCGATCGATCCGAGGCCGGGCTATCAGGATGACCCACAGCGCGTCTACGGGTTTCCGTTCGCCGGCTGCGAGGTGAGGTTCCGTGTGGAAGAGCGGAGGGCGGTCGTACTCTCGATCGAATAGAAAGCATACAAAAAAGTATCGCAGTCCTTATGCGATACTTTTTTGTTGCAGCGTTTTTTGGCTATTTCAGCACAGCCTCCAGCAGCGCCTTCGTATACTCGTGCTGCGGGTGTTCGTAGACTTCCTCCACGGGTCCCTGTTCGACGATCTCGCCCTTGTACATGACGAGCACGCGGTCGCAGATCGAATAGCACAGGTTGAGGTCGTGCGTGATGAACAGGTAGCTCAGGTCCAGCTCGTCGCGCAGGTTCAGAAGCAGCTGCAGGATCTGTCCCTGGATGGACACGTCCAGCGCCGAGACGGGTTCGTCCGCCACGACGAAGCGGGGCCGCTGGATGAGGGCTGTCGCGATGGAGACGCGCTGCTTCTGGCCGCCGGACAGTTCGCGGGGCTTGTGCGTGATCAGCTCCTGTTCGAGGCCGACGCGGGTCATCATGTCCAGCACGCGGCGCTTGCGCTCCGGCTCGTCGTACTTGCCGAAGATGCGCAGGGGCTCCTCGAGGATCCAGCCGACGGTTTTGGCCGGGTTCAGGCTTCCGTGCGGGTCCTGGAACACCATCTGCGGACGCTTCGTGTAGTGTTTGATCTCCCCGGTGATCTCCGCGTCGTCCAGCATGCCCAGGATGGCCTTGGACAGCGTGGATTTGCCGCAGCCGGATTCGCCGACCAGTCCGACGATCTCGCCGTGATCGATGTAGAACGACACGTCTCTGAGCGCCTGAAAACTGCTCTTCCTTCCGAACACCGTCGAGTCCTTGTACACGACGGACAGGTTATTCACTTCCAGAACGCGGTCACTCATGGCGCTTCCTCTTCGGGATGGCAGCCATCAGCTGCCGGGTGTATTCGTCTTTCGGCGCGTTGAAAATGTCCAGGGTCCTTCCCTGTTCCACGATGTTTCCCTTGTACATGACGGCGACGTTCTCGCACAGCTGTTTTACGACCATCAGGTCGTGGCTGATGAGCAGGATGCCGACTTTGTACTCGTCGCTCAGTTCGCGCAGCAGCTTCAGGATCTTAGCCTGCACGGACACGTCCAGCGCGGTCGTCGGCTCGTCGCAGATCAGCAGTTTCGGGTGGATGATCATGGCGGACGCGATCATGGCGCGCTGCCGCTGACCCCCGGAAAGCTGGTGCGGATACTTGCTGTAGATCTCCTCCGGATTGGGCAGTCCCACGCGGTCGAGCGCGTCGATCGCGAGTTTTCTGCGCTCTTCGGGCGTCTTTTTCGTGTGGATGCGCAGCACTTCCTCCACCTGGTCGCCGACCTTGATGAGGGGGTTGAGGCTGTTCATCGGTTCCTGGAACACGACGCCGATGCCGGGTCCCTGGATGGAACGCAGTTTGCTTCTCGAGCAGCGGTGCAGGTCGGTGCCTTCGAACACGACGTCGCCGGTGACCTCCACGTTGCTTCTTTCGATGAGGCCGGAGATCGCCATGGCCGTAACGGTCTTGCCGCTGCCGGATTCACCGACGAGGCCCAGGCGTTCGCCTTCAGCCATAGAGAAGCTGATGCCGTGGAGCGCTTCCTTGCGGTTGTTCAGGAACGTGACCTTCAGATCTTTTACGCTCAGCATTTCGCTCATGATCTAGTCACCTCCCATGCCTTCAGACAGCAGCCCGAAACCCAGGATCAGCAGGATGATGGCCGACCCCGTGAATACGGCATACCAGGGCGCGTTGAACAGATAGGCCTGCGCTTCCGACAGCATGCGGCCGAGGCTCGGATCGGGAGGCTGTACGCCCATGCCAAGGAAACTCATGGACGCTTCGGAAAGCACGGCATTGTTGAACCCGATGGCAACGGAAGAAAGCAGCACCGGGATGATGTTCGGCATGATATGGATGAACAGGATGCGCATGTCGCCGGCTCCCATGAGCTTGGCGTTGCGCACGTAGTCCGTGTTCTTCTGCTTGGCC
>JAFZRG010000225.1 GCA_017619985.1 Bacillota bacterium
CGTCATCTCGAACAGGGCCTTTTCGAAGGCTGCGTAGCCGTCCCGGGCGATGTACTCCTCGATGCTTTCGGCATCGTTGCGTCCGCAGTTCTCCAGTACGACTCTGTGCTGCTTTTTATAGAAGGGGATGTCTTCCTGGCGGGGATACGCCACGCCGTCCATATGATAGACGAGGCGGTCGATGATCTCGCCCTTCAGGATCGTCTGCTCGATGATCTCCTTGACATCCGAGGGCTGCACGTGGCAGTACAGAATGCCTGCCGGCTCGATGTGCATGAGCGGGCCCATTTCGCAGAATCCGTGGCAGCCGCTCATCTTCAGGTGCAGCGACTTCTCCTCGTCGGTGTCGTGCTTCAGGCCGATGTAGACCTGCAGTTTTCTCTTTTTGCACTCTTTTTCCAGCTCTTCCTTGATTTTCAGGGCGCCGCCGGCGATGCAGCCGGTGCCGGCACACAGCAGCACGGATGTGCACTGTTCGCTCTGGCGCAGCGCGTTCTTCGCCTTGGACTGGTAGACGTGGAAGGATTCTCTGGTGAACTTTTTATTCTGCATCGTTCTTGCCATTCCCTACGCCTCCTTCCTGCGGATCTCGCCGATGAGGGCCACCGCGGCTTCCGGGGTCATCTTGGAATGGACCTCGCCGTCGATGGTCATGACCGGCGCCAGGCCGCACGCGCCGAGGCACGCGACCGTCTCGAGCGTGAACTTGCCGTCGTCGCTGGTCTTTCTCTTGCCGGTGAGCTTGAGTTCTTCGCGCAGCGCGTTGTAGATCGGTTCGGATTTGCGGACGTGGCAGGCGGTGCCGGTGCACACCTTGATGATGTGCTCGCCCTTGGCTTCCAGCGAGAAGTTCTCGTAGAACGTCGCGACGCTGTAGACGCGGGAGATGGGGATCTCGAGCATCTCGGCGACCCGTGTGAGGGCAGCTTCGCTCAGGTAGTTGAACTCCGTCTGGATCTCCTGCATGATCGCGATCAGGTTCGAAGGCTCGCAGTCGTAACTCTCTACGATCTTCTCGACCTTGTCCAGATGTTGCTTCATACTTTCGTTCTCCTTATATATTTAAAGAATTATAAACCGCTGAATATTGTAGCAACAGGAAATGCGCTTTTCAACCCCATAAAATAAGGAACTTGCAGAAATTTTGCCTTAACTATTAGGGTTTCTTTCTGAAAGTTCCTTAAATTGAATACAATCTATCCTGCTGGATACGATTTTATGCGGCCACCGGTCTCAGATCCGCGCGACCCCCGTCGCTCTGGCTGCTTCCGCGACTGCCTTGGCGACCGCCGGTCCCACGCGCTTGTCGAACGCCGCCGGGATGATGTAGTCCTCGGACAGTTCTTCGGGGGAGACCAAGTCCGCCAGCGCCTTGGATGCCGCGAGCTTCATCTCCTCGTTGATCTCGGATGCCCGCACGTCGAACGCGCCGCGGAAGATGCCGGGGAAGGCCAGCACGTTGTTGATCTGGTTGGGATAGTCGCTTCTGCCGGTGGAAACGACGCGCGCGCCGGCAGCCTTCGCCTCGTCCGGGAAGATCTCCGGCGTCGGGTTCGCGCAGGCGAAGATGATGGCGTCTTTGTTCATGCTGCGGACCATATCCTGGGAGAGCATGCCGGGGGCGGACACGCCGATGAAGACGTCCGCACCGACGATGGCGTCTGCCAGGCTGCCCTTGACCATTTCCGGATTCGTCTTTTCGGCCATCTGCTCCTTGACCGGGTTCATGCCCTTTTCGCGGCCCTTGTAGATCGCGCCGGTGCGGTCGCACATGATGATGTTCTTTGCACCTGCGTTCAGCAGCAGCTTCACGATCGCGACGGCCGCAGCCCCCGCGCCGCTCGTGACGATCTTGACGTCCTCCAGTTTCTTGCCCACGACCTTGAGCGCATTCGAAAGACCCGCCAGCGTGATGACCGCCGTGCCGTGCTGGTCGTCGTGGAAGATGGGGATATCGCACTTCGCCTTCAGTTTTTCCTCGATCTCGAAGCACCGCGGCGCCGCGATATCCTCGAGGTTGATGCCGCCGAACGAGCCGGAGATCAGGTAGACCGCGTTCACGAACTCGTCGACGTCCTTGGTCTTGACGCAAAGGGGTATGGCATCCACGCCGCCGAACGCCTTGAACAGCACGCATTTGCCTTCCATGACGGGCATGCCGGCTTCGGGGCCGATGTCGCCCAGGCCGAGCACCGCGGACCCGTCCGTGATGACCGCGCACAGGTTGTGGCGCAGGGTCAGGTCGTAGCTCTTGCTGAGGTCCTTCTGGATCTCCAGGCAGGGCTGGGCCACGCCCGGGGTGTAGGCCAGGGACAGGTCGTCCTTCGTGGCGACGGGCACCTTGGTGATGACTTCTATCTTACCTTTCCACTGTTCGTGGAGCTTGAGGGATTCTTCTGCGTAATTCATCGTTCGTCTCCTTTGTCTGCGTATTTGTTTGACCCTAACAGTATAGCACAAAAGTTGAAAAATCAATATTTTTTAAATTTTGTTAGCACTCTCCCTTGACGAGTGCTAACGCATGTGATATAACATAGCTGCAGGTGCTCCGGCACCTGCCGAATTTTGAAATATAGGGGGATACACATACATGGAAATGAGAATGAATCCGCAGGATCAGGACAACCGCACGCCGCTGGAAAAGTACGGCCAGGACCTGGTCGCGCGGGCCAAAGAACAGAAGATGGATCCGGTGATCGGGCGTGACGAGGAGATCCGCAACGTCATCCGCATCCTGAGCAGAAAAACGAAGAACAACCCGGTGCTCATCGGCGAACCCGGCGTCGGCAAGACCGCCATCGCGGAAGGCCTGGCGCAGCGTATCATGCGCGGTGATGTACCGGAAGGACTGAAACAGAAGACCGTCGTGTCGCTGGACATGGGCGCCCTGATCGCAGGGGCCATGTACCGCGGCGAATTCGAAGAGCGTCTGAAGGGCGTGCTCAACCAGGTGAAGGAGAGCGAGGGCAAGATCATCCTCTTCATCGACGAACTGCATACCATCGTCGGCGCGGGCAAGACCGAAGGCTCCATGGACGCGGGCAACCTGCTCAAGCCCATGCTCGCCAGAGGCGAACTGCACTGCATCGGCGCGACGACCCTGGACGAATACCGCAAATACATCGAGACCGACGCTGCGCTGGAGAGAAGATTCCAGCCCGTCATGGTGGACGAACCGACCGTGGAGGACACCATCTCGATCTTAAGAGGCTTAAAGGAACGCTATGAGATCTACCACGGGGTCACGATCCACGACAACGCCCTCGTAGCAGCCGCCACCCTCTCCAACCGCTACATCTCCGACCGTTTCCTGCCGGATAAGGCCATCGACCTGGTGGACGAAGCCTGCGCTTCGATCCGCACGGAGATGGACTCCATGCCGGAGGAACTGGACGCGCTGCGCAGAAAGATCATGCAGCTGGAGATCGAAGAGACGGCGCTGAAGAAAGAGAAGGACAACCTCTCCAAGGAGCGCCACGAAAAGCTGCTCGAAGAGATCAAAGAGCTGCACGAGAAATTCGACAGCCAGAAAGCCGCCTGGGACCGCGACAAGAAGGCCGCGGAAGACATCAAGAAGATCAAGGCGGACATCGAGAAAGTCAACGGCCGCATCGAAGCCGCGCAGCTGCAGGCTGATTACGAGACCGCGAGCCGCCTGCAGTACAGCGAACTGCCGCGCCTCGAAAAGCGCCTGGCGGAAGCCAACGCCGCCGTAGAGGAAGGCCGCAGCCAGAGCCTCGTGCGCGACACGGTGACCGACGAAGAGATCGCCGCCATCGTGGCACGTTGGACGGGCATCCCCGTGGCGAAGCTGATGGAAGGCGAGCGCGAAAAGATCCTGCGCCTGGACGAGATCCTGCACGAAAGGGTCGTCGGCCAGGACGAAGCGGTCACGAAAGTCGTCGAAGCCATCCAGAGGAGCCGTGCCGGCATCGCGGACCCGAACCGTCCGATCGGCAGCTTCCTGTTCCTGGGTCCCACGGGCGTGGGTAAGACGGAACTGGCCAAATCGCTGGCGCAGGCCCTGTTCGACGACGAAAAGAACATGGTGCGTATCGACATGACCGAGTACATGGAGAAGTTCTCCGTGTCGCGTCTGATCGGAGCACCCCCGGGATACGTCGGCTACGACGAAGGCGGCCAGCTGACCGAGGCCGTGCGCCGCAAACCCTATTCCGTCGTGCTGTTCGACGAGGTCGAAAAGGCCCATCCGGACGTGTTCAACATCCTGCTGCAGGTGCTCGACGACGGGCGGATCACCGATTCGCAGGGCCGCACCGTGGACTTCAAGAACACGATCATCATCCTGACGAGCAATATCGGGTCCCAGTACCTGCTCGACGGCATCGGTGCGGACGGCAGCATCTCGCAGGAGGCGCGCGACAGCGTGACCCAGCTGCTGCGCAGCAGCTTCCGCCCCGAATTCCTCAACCGTCTGGACGAGATCGTCTTCTACAAGCCGCTGACGAAGGAGAACATCTGCAGGATCCTCGATCTGCAGCTGCAGGACCTCGAAAAGCGCCTGAAGGAGCGCAATCTGGGCCTGGAAGTCACCTACCCCGCCCGCAAATTCATCGCGGACAGCAGCTTCGATCCGCTCTACGGCGCGCGTCCGATGAAGCGCTTCGTGCAGAGCAACGTCGAGACCCTCATCGCCCGCACCATCCTCTCCAGCCAGCTGTCGCTCGGCGACACGCTGGTCGTGGATCTGGAGGACGGAAAGCTGACCGTGAGAAAAAAGTAGTTTAAAACACCGGAAAGCAGTCATTCCAATGCGGATGACTGCTTTTTTGGTTGCCATTTTATGCCATGTTCTGCTATATTATAATATGTATAAGTATATTCATCTTTACATATCATATATGATTCCGACGAACGGAGGGGAAAAGATGAGGAGACGCATATTATCTATCGTACTGGTGCTGGCCCTGTGCCTGGCATACATGCCGGCAGGGGTATCGGCCGCACCGCTTGGGATCGAAGTCACAAGCGATGCCGAGCTGCAGACAGCATTCGGTCTGATCAGCGCGACCGCACCGGAAAGCCCGGATGACACGATCACCGTCACGCTGGCAGGAGATGCCGCCGGTTATACCTACGCTGGCGACACCAACTTCGGCAACAACAACGTCGTGATCGAGCTGAACAACAAGGAATTGAACGTGACGGGCACGATCACCACGAATGCCAGGCTGACCGTCACCGGCGGCGGAACGCTCACCGCCGATATTGCAGGCGGCAACGACTGCGACGTGATCATCCAGAACGGCATAAC
Organism: Bacillota bacterium; assembly: GCA_017619985.1. GTDB lineage: Bacteria > Bacillota > Clostridia > Peptostreptococcales > Anaerovoracaceae > RUG11894. The sequence goes on from JAFZRG010000225.1 coordinate 5,276, forward strand.
GGCGAATATCGGCAGTATCGATATGCCCGGCGGAACGCCCAGGTTAACGGTGACAGATTCCACGCTCAACGTCGCCAATCATATCATTATGGATGGCACTCCCACGTTTGCAGTCTCGGACTCCGACGGAACCATTGCGGATCTGTCGTTTGACGCAACTCCGGCAAATGTGACGTTCACGAACACCGAGATGACAATCAGAGTGCTGAACTGGGTGAGCGACAGCAGCATCAATTTTGTAAATTCGGTGATCACCATACCGACGCAGCTGAACGTTGGCTATGACACAGCCCCCGGCACGGTCTTCAATTTCGATGACAAATCCAAGATCGAGGTCCAGAACGGAGGCACGTTCTTCAGCAACACCGATGCGAACTGGTTCGCCGGCATCCTGAACGATAACCACTTCATCGCGGACCACTTCACGGCAGCCGGCGCTGCCGGGAACGGTCCGGTCACCATCACCAACGCGAATGATATCACCGGTACGGCCCGTCCCGTGACGAACGTCGTCCTGAAGAAGACCTTCGAAAAAGCCGCGTACCCCGCCGGCACCACGGTCTTCGAGATGAAACCGTACAACGGAAATCCGCAGGACCTCTTCCCCTCGGCAACGGAAGAGCAGCTCGGCGGTACGGCCTACTATACGGAAAACGTCGGCGTAACGGTCTGGAGCCCTGACATGCTTCAGGAAACGAACGTCGTGACCTACCCCAACGCCGGTTACTGGATCGCGGGCGACGCGGAGCACGATGACAGCTCTTCGACCGCGAACCCCACGGTCGGTCAGGTCGGCATCACTGCGGCGGAGGTCACAGTCACGATCACGGGCAATCACGAAGTCGTCGCCTATGACGGAGCCGCGCACACCGCCACGGGCTATGACGTCGCGTTCAATAACGTCGCATATGATGAAGGCTACGTCCAGTACAACGGTACGCCCAATCCTCCGGTCGCAACGACAGCAGGCGCTGTCGACGATACAGTAACCGAATACATGGGTCTGGACGCCGCCGACTTCGAAAACACGAACGGCAACTTTAATGTCATCTTCGAGATCGCCGAAGACGGCTATATTACGGTCACTGACCTCACGATCGTAACGGTCACGCCGGACTATGCCGAAAAGGTCTACGGTGACGATGACCCGGCGTTTACGGCGACAGTCACACCGGCCATCCCGGATCCGACCGTCCTCACCTACACCTTCGAAAGAGATCCCGGTGAAGACCATGCTTCCTATGTTCTCCGGGCCACCGGCGAACATGTACAAGGCGAATACTACGTCGAATATGCGCCGAACGAACTTACCATCAACCAGGCGCAGGGGGTCACCGTGGCCGCCAAGGCAGATGCGACCATGAACAGAAATGCCGCGGTCCCCACGCTTTATGAGGTGACCGGCGGCGAATTCAAGTTCGACGATGAGGATAATGTTCAGGTAAATGTCACCTGGACCGATCCCCTCGATACGGCAACTGCCGGCGAATACAGATTCCATATCACCTCCGTCGAGTTCGATCCCCCCACTCTGGCGGATAACTATACTACCGCGATCCTTCTTGCAGAAGCGGACGGCGTCCTGACCGTCAACAACTCCGGCGGCGGAGGAGGAGGCGGCGGTGGCGGCGGTGACGCCGAAGAGACCCCGTCCGAAGGCCCCTCCTACGACTTCAAGAAGACGGATGAAGGCATCGGTTCCTATTCCGATGATCCGGAAGAATGGACCTGGGGCGAACGCGCTGAACTGCCCAAGGACGTCGCCGACTTCTACAAGGTCCTCGTCGAGAACTCCGTGCCGGAAGAATACGCTCCGACCGTTGTCGGCGATGTGCTCACCGTCAAAGATCCGAACGGTATCCTCAGCTCCTCCACCGTCTCCTATACGAAACTGCCCGGCGGTCCGTCGGGTCACACGATCAGCAGCTTCCTGGCGAAAGACAGCACCTGGACGCTGCCCCTGGTCGATCCCGACATCCCGGCCACGCCGGTCGACGAAGTCCTGGTCTGCCAGGATGACGAACCGTTCTACACCGCCAACGGCGACGGCAAAGTCGACCAAACCACGTTCAACAACTCCGGTTTCTATACGGTCGGCGTCGGCACTGGCGACATGAAGATCGACTACCCGAACCTGAAGACAGGCGACGTCGTGACCAATACGACCTTCAACGGCGTGTTCGTCACCAAGGTGCAGAAGGGCGGCAACCCGACGTACGATGCAGACCTGGCGAAGCTCAAGAGCGATACGATCGCCTCGTTCCGCGCGTTCGAGCTCGACCACCCGGAAGTGTTCTGGCTGAACGGCTCCATCAAACTGAGAGTTCTGACCGTCACGATCAACGGCGTGCAGTACGCCCACATCTTCATGACGCTCGTGGACGACGGCGGCTTCACCATGCGCATCGTGGAATACGCTGCGGCAGGTGCCATCGAAGCGGCCATCCAGCAGAGAGACGCTGCCGTGAACGCCATCATCGCGCAGATCCCGGCAGGCCTGACGAACCGTCAGAAGGTCGTGAACCTCAACAAGTGGTTCACGCTGAACAACGAATACAACAGAAGCGCGGACCTCACCTCCATCGGCTACACGCCGCACAGAGCCCTGAAATCCCTGATGGGCAACTTCGGCATCAACGGGCCGGTGTGCGACGGTTACTCCAGAGGCTTCAAGACGGTCTGCGACCGCCTCGGCATCCCCGTGCTGCTGGATACCGGCGTCGCGAGCATCGGCGCCCACAGCGAACTGCACATGTGGATGCGCATCCAGGTCGACGGCGTCTGGTACGGCACGGACTGCACCTGGGACGACCCGATCGTCAAGGGCAAGGACGGCAAGGTCTCCGGCTATGAGAACGAAAAGTACCTGCTCGTCGGTGACGACACGGTCGTGGACGGCGCCAAGTTCGGCATATCGCATCCGCACAACAATACGCCGGGCGGTGTTACGGGCGTGCTGTTCGCCTCCCTGGTCATGAACACCGACGCCATCAACGGCTACACGCCACTCGATTTCGAGGACGTGCGCCTGTCCGACTGGTTCTACGATTACGTCCAGAGCGCCGTCAAGAAGGGCCTGATGGGCGGTACGGCGGAGAACATCTTCAGCCCGCTGGGCACCGCGACGCGCGGCCAGATCGTCCAGATCCTCTACAACGCGGCGGGTCAGCCCGACGTGGACGAGGTCAAGGTCGAGGGCTGGTACGGCAAGGCGGCCACCTGGGCCATGAACAAGGGCATCGTAGCGGGCTATTCCGACGGCAAGTTCCACGGCGACGACTCCGTGACCCGCGAGCAGCTGGCCACGATCCTGTGGGCCTTCGACGGCGCGCCCGAGCAGTCCGGTGAACTGGACTTCGCGGACGCGGACAAAGTCTCGGCCTACGCGGTACAGCCGCTGCTGTGGGCGAAGAACAAGGGCATCATCGGCGGCAAGCCCGGCAACCTGGCCGATCCGCAGGGAACGGCTACGAGAGCCGAGATCGCCACGATCTTCTCGAATTATATCCAGTAAAGGAAATACCGCGAAAACACCGGAGAGTAGACCTCTCCGGTGTTTTTCTGTTATACTATAAAATGTCTTAGTATATCCATCTTTTATTCTATATACAGTTCCTATGAACGGAGGGAATAAGATGAGGAAACGTTGTTTATCCATACTTCTGGTGCTGGCCCTGTGCCTGGCGTACCTGCCGGTGCAGGTGCACGCGGCGCAGGTGACCGAGATCACCATCACCGGCCTGACGAATAAATACCGTGTCGGCGACCTTATCTCTGTCGACCTGGGCGGGATCTACATCTCGAGTAACGCCGAAGGAGGTATCATGTCCGATGGTAAATCCATCTCGATCGATGGTACGGAATATGTCTATCCATGGGACACGTCTCTGACATGGGAAGCGGGCTCGGAATACACTCTGACGATCCCTTTGATGCTCGGCAGCTCGGATACGCTCAGCACGAACGTCTGTACCGTCAACGGGGAAACGGTATCGCTGTCCGACGTCGGAACGAACGACGCTACGCTGTACTACACCATCTATGCCGCGAGCGAAGAAGCGACATTCACTACCGAGCCGACCGCGAAGACCGGCCTGACGTATACCGGTTCCGCGCAGGCGTTGGTGAACGCAGGGTCCTCCAATACCGGTACCGTGCAGTACCGGCTGGCGACCAGCGGTTCTGCGGAATGGAGCAATTCCGTTCCCACGGCGAAAGACGCCGGGACGTATGAGATCCTCTACCGGGTCAAGGGCAATAATACCCATCTCGATTACGAACCGGTCACGCCTATCGTGGTGACCATCGATCCGTCTACGGACGACATCGTGGTCCGGGTCAAAAACCAGAGCATCGCTGTGAATGAAGACCTTCCGGAGAACTCCTACACGGTCACCGGCCTGAAGGGAAGCGACACTCTGGAAGGAACGCCGGTCTACACCTACACGGACGGCTCCGTAACAGTCACTGACCCGAGAGAAGAAGGCCCCGGCGAATATGGAATTGCCGTGACCGGCCTGAGCCTCCCCACGGATATCCAAAACAACTACGGCGTCGATATCACCTTCTACAGCGGCAAGCTGACGGTCGGAGAGGAAAATTACTCGTACGACTTCGAGCAGCCCAGCACCGGCGTCGGTTCCGGCAAGGTCGGCAAGAACTCCTGGACCTGGGGCGAACGGGCGAATCTGCCGGTCGACGTCGCGGAGCTGTACAAAGTCCTGGTGCAGAATTCCGACGCGAAGGAATTCCTCGCGGAAGACGATACCTGGGCTCTGCCGCCGGTCGATCCGACCGGACCGACCTATCAGGTCGACGAAGCCCTGGTCTGCGAAGATCACGAGCCGGACTATTACGCCAACGGCGACGGACAGGTCGACCAGAGCACGTTCGGCAACTCCAACTTCTTTATCGTGGGCGTCGGCACCGGCGACACGAAGGTCGATTATCCGAACCTGACGACCGGCGACGTCGTGACCAACACGAAGTTCAACGGCGTCTACATCACCAAACTGCAGAAGTCCGGCAATGCGACTTATGACGCCGACCTGGCCAAGCTGAAGAGCGACTGCATCGCAAGTTTCCGCGCGTTCGAGCTTGACCACCCCGAAGTGTTCTGGCTGAACGGCTCCGTCAAGCTGCGCGTGCTCACCGTAACGTTCAGCGGTGTGCAGAGCTCCTACATCTTCATGACCCTCGTGGACGACGGAGGCTTTACGATGCGCATCGCCGACTATAACGCGGCAGGCGCTGTCGAAGCAGCCATCGCACAGCGCGACGCGGCCGTAGAGGCCATCATCGCGCAGATCCCGGAGAACGCCACCACCCCGCGTCTGAAGATCGCGAGCCTGAACAAGTGGTTCACGCTCCACAACGAATACAACAGAAGCACCGATCTCAGCAGCATCGGCTACACCCCGCACCGCTCCCTCAAGGCCCTGACGGGCAACTACGGGGTCAACGGCCCGGTGTGCGACGGCTATTCCCGCGCGGTCAAGGTGATCTGCGACAAGCTGGGCATCCCGGCCATCCTGGACACCGGCGTCGCGACGAACGGCAATCACAGCGAACTGCACATGTGGAACCGCATCAAGATCGACAACGTCTGGTACGGATTCGACTGCACCTGGGATGACCCGATCGTCAAGGGCAAAAACGGCGTCGTTTCCGGCTACGAGAACGAGAACTTCCTGCTGGTGGGCAACGACACCATCGTAAACGGTTCGAAGTTCGGCGTTTCCCACCCGAGCAACGCGACGGCCGGCGGCACGACCGGCGTGCTGTTCGCATCGCTGACCGTCAACCCGGAGGCCATCGAAGGCTACCTGGTGATGCCGTTCACAGACGTGCATCTGGGCGACTGGTTCTATGACCAGGTGAAAGCAGCCTACACCTACGGCATCGTCGGCGGCATGACGAAGACGACCTACGTGCCCAACCTTCCGGACGGAAAGCTGACGCACGGACAGATCATGGTCATGGTGGCCAACCTGCACAGCCTGCAGAAAGGCGACAATTTCAAGAGCTACAGCGTGGCCGGAGACCACTGGGCCGCTTCCTTCCGCGACTACTGCAAGAAGGAAGGCATCATCGACGACCGGTTCGACAGCGTGCTGAACGAGCCCGTGACCCGCGCCGAGATGTCCTACTACTTCGCGAACTGCCTCAAGTCCAGTTCGTACAAGAACAAGAAGAGCGTGTCCTTAAGCGACATCGCGGATGACCCCTACAAGAGTGAGATCACCAAGCTCGCGAAGGCCGACATCGTCGGCGGCTTCCCGGACGGCACGTTCCGTCCCGACGAGCTCGTGACCCGCGCGCAGGCGGCGGTCTTCATCACGAACATCATCGCGGCGATCAATAACTAATGCCATAGCACGTTAAAATCCCGGCCCTTTCGGGCCGGGATTTTTGATTGCTTTCGTTCGGCTGTAAGCCTTTCCGACTATCTGTTAGCCAGCGTCTTGTAGCTTTCCAGTCTTTCCTTGGCGTCGCGCTCTGCCTTTTCGAACAGTTCCTTCGCGATGTCGGGGAAGGTGAGCTCGAGTCCCGCATAGCGGTTCTCGCCGCGCAGGAAGGTCTTCAGGTCGCCCGTGGGCTCCTTGCTGTCGAGCTGGAACGGGTTGAGGCCCTGTTCTTTCCGTCTTGGGTCGAAACGGTAGCAGTGCCAGTAGCCTGCTTCGACCGCGGCCTTCTCTTCGAGCTGGGACTTGCCCATACCGCACTTCGGGCCGTGCTCGATGCACGGGCAGTAGCAGATGATCAGGGACGGTCCGTCGTACTCTTCCGCTTCGCGGATGGCCTTCAGGGTCTGCTCGGGGTCATAGCCCATCGCGACCTGTGCCACATAGACGTAACCGTAGCTGATGGCC
>JAFZRG010000226.1 GCA_017619985.1 Bacillota bacterium
CTCGACGACATGCTCGAAGATCTGAAGAAGGCCGGCGTGCTGAACTTCGAGATGGAAGGCGCGACGCTTTCCACGCTGCTGCGGCTGTACGGCAAGCGCTTCGGCATGTGCGCCGTCGTCGTGGCGCACCGCTGCACCGGCGAATGGAACGAAGATCCCGAAGCCGAGAAAGCGGCCTGCCTGGCCGGCGCCGAAGCCGTGCGCATCCTGGCCGGCTGGGACGCGGCGAAGAAAGCGTCGGGCAAGAAGTATTATTTCCCCGGACTGTAGGCAAAGAGAGGCAGACCCATGTCCATGAACAAACTCAGAGATCTTTACGCGGAGCGCAGACCGGCCGTCGGCACGTTTTTCAGCGCGGGCAACCCGTCCATGATGGAATGCCTGGGCTACACGGGCCTGGACTTCGCCGTCATCGACACCGAGCACGGCCCGTTCGATACGATGGATATGCAGGACCTGATCCGCGCGGCGGAATCCGTCGGGCTCGTCCCCATCGTTCGCATCGCCGACGTGACCCACAAGGAGATCCAGCGGGCGGCGGACTGCGGCGCACAGGGGATCATCATCCCGTGCCTACGCAGCATCGACGACTTTAAGAAGGCGGTCGACCTGGCCAAGTATACGCCCATCGGCAGCCGCGGCTTCATCAAGGGCAGAGGCGCCGGATTCGGCTACGCGCCGTGGACGGAAGGGCCGCTGGAAAGCTATTACGCGAAGAGCAACGAGAAGTTCATGCTCATCCCGCAGTGCGAGACGATCGAGGCGCTCGAGCAGATCGAGGATATCGCCGCGATCGAGGGCGTGGACGGCATCTTCGTCGGGCCATACGATCTTTCTACCTGCATGGGTATCCCCGGACAGTTCGGCGACCCCCGGCTGATCGAGGCGCGCCGCCGGGTGCTGAAGGCCTGCCAGGCGGCGGACAAGCCCTGCTACATCCTGTCCATGAACCCGGCGGAAGCCGCGTCGCTCCTTAAGGAGGGCTACGCGGGCGTGGCGCACAGTCTGGACTTCATCATCTTCACGGAAGCGTATAAGAAGGAAGTCGCAGCGATCCGGGACGGACTGAAATAGAAAGATCGGGCAAAGGCAATAAAAAAGCATCGCAGCTTTTGAAAACTGCGATGCTTTTCATTTGCCTGGATTCTATTCCGCGAACGTCAGATACAGGAACGTGACGATCTGCGCACGTGTGCACGGATCGTTCGGCCCGAACAGGGTCTTCGTCTTGCCGCTCGTGATGCCGTTCGTATAGGCCCATGCGACCGGCGCCGCGAAGTAGTCGGTATCCTTAACGTCCTCGAAGAACGCCGCGTCCGCAGCGAGTTCCGCTTCCGGACGGCCGACCGCGCCGTACAGGAACGTCATGGCCTGCGCGCGGGTCACGGAACGGTCCGGACCGAATTCGTCTGCCGAAACGCCCGCCGTGATGCCGTTCTCGACGGCCCACAGGACAGGCTTGTAATAGTAGGCGTTCTCTGCCACGTCCTTAAACGGATTCTCCGTTGTCTCGGGTTCGGGCTTGCCGCTCGCGACCCAGAGGAACGTCATCATCTGCGCGCGGGTCGCGAGATCCGCCGGAGCGAAGGTCGTCGCGGTCTTGCCGCCGGTCACGCCGTTTTTATAGGCCCATTCCACGGCCTTGCGGAAGTAGTCGCTCTCCGCCACGTCTTCGAACGGGAAGTCTGCGCCTTCCGCGCCGATCACGACTTCCTGGGCGGGGTTGTAGGTATCTGCCGGATCGAATACGGCTTCGGCCTTGATATAGCTGGCGTAGCCGGGCACCGCGAAGGGGCTGAACACAGCGCCTTCCGGACTCTGTACGGATACGTCTTTCAGCGTGACGTTCACCGGTTCATAACCTTCTTCGAAGGGGACCGCTTCTTCCACGCGGTCACCGGTATCCGCCGCGAACGCGAGGCCGTTCGGCGCTTTGGATTCGATCGCCAGGCCCGAAACGCCGCCTTCGATGACAGCGGAGCCGCAGACGACGCCGTAGGTCTTCCCGTCCGTCGTGGAAACGACTTCGGATCTGATCTGGGAATCCTTCATCTCCAGATCGCGGCCGATCTCGACGCCGTGCGTTTCGCCGGCGCCTGTGACGTACACTTCGACGCGGCTTCCGCCGTCCATCAGGCACTTGCTGCCCAGAACGAGGCCGGCGCAGCCTTCTACGTTCGGCGCGTCGACCGTTACGTGGACGGAGCTGCTCTCCTCCATGACGAGGGAACAGTTGTCGTCGTTGCCGATGATGCCGTTGAAGTTCACGGCGAACGGTTCGCCGTCGCCGCCTCCGTGCAGGAAGACGTTCAGATAGCTGCCTTTCAGGTTGATCGTGCTGTTGCCGCCTTCCATGCCGATGCCGTTCATCATGGCGAGGTATTTGCCTTCGGGGTACCGATCGGGATCGCCGTAGCCGTCGATATTGATGCCGGCGTTGTCCGCGTACAGGGACCCGCCCATCATGATGAGGTTCTTGGCGGCAGGTCCGACGGAGGGCGCCACAGGTCTGGATTCGATATCGAGGAACGCGCTTTCGAACAGCCGCAGGTCGCCCAGCGTAAACACACCGGTGCCGTTGACGCCCAGTTCGACGCGCGCATCCTTGTCCAGGACCAGGGTATTGCAGCGGATGCCGTCCATGAAGATCTCGCCGTTGGGCACAGTCTTCACGTACATGCCGATCTCGACGTTGCCGTCGGTGTAGACCGCGTTGCTGCCGCCCTTCAGGGTCAGGCTGTCGTTTTCGCCGCCCGTCAGGACGATCGTCGGGTGATCCGCGTCGTCGCCGCTGGCGAAGAACGCGTTGATATCGATGCCGGCGCTGTTGTATTCGGCGTCGTAGAACGTGTTGTTGATCTCGCACTGGCCTTCGAAATGGAAGAAATATTCGGGTTCCACGCTGCGTCTGCGGACGAGCATGACGCCGGTGCTCGCGGCGATCTGCCGGTCGTAGAGCATGACGGTGTTGTCCATCCGGAAGTCCGTAAACGTGATGTTGACCCCGTCGGCGTCGAACGCGACGGTACCGCTGCCCATGGTCGTATCGGCCAGGTCTAGCGTTTCGCCGGGTTCCACCGCGTGGTCGCCGACGTAGAGGACGGTCTTGTCCACTTCCGCGTTCGTGACGGTGATCATCGCCGGGTCGCTCTCGACGGTGTTGCCGTCCTTATCCGTGATGATGCAGGAGACCGCCATATCCGGTGTATCCTGCTCGGTCGCGGGGATCACGAGCGTGTCCGTTTTGGCGGACGTGCCCTGCAGCACGAACAGGTTGTAGCCGTCGGTCAGCTGCCACTGATACGAGGCGACGCTGTCCGGGTCCTCGACTTCCACGTGGAACGAAGCGCCGTCCGGGTAAGCGACTTCCACGCTTTCGGGTTGTTTTGTGATAACGGGTCCGCCTTCCGCATAGACCGTTTCAGCGCTGAGGCCGAACCCTGCGCAGGCCAGCAGAAGAGCTGTCAGAAGCAGCCAGGATGCCGTCTTTTTGATAGAATATCGCTTCATGGTATTTCCTCCCTGAGTATCGTTTTTTCTTTTTCATTATAATGCGGTGCGGTATAATATAAAATAGCAAAATATATCCATCAGGAAAGAGAGTACTATTATGGATTGGACATTGACTACGGACGCGCCCGGCAAGGTCGTTCTCATGCAGGGAAACGAAGCCATCGTGCGAGGCGCTGTCGAAAGCGGCATCCATTTCGCCGCGTCTTATCCCGGGTCACCGTCGTCGCAGATCCTGGGCATGCTGGGCAAGATCGCGAAAGAGCGCAATTTCTACGCCCAGTGGGCCACGAACGAGATCTGCGCCTTCCAGGCCTGCCTGGGCACCAGCTTCGCCGGCGCCCGCTCCATCTGCATCGTCAAG
>JAFZRG010000227.1 GCA_017619985.1 Bacillota bacterium
CCATGCGTGCTGCGATGTGAGTGCTCATGGATATCTCCTTCTTTCTACTGAGATTCTATCAAGGCCGTTCCGGTTTGTGAAATACGAAATTATATGCTATATTATATGTAAATTCTTATAACATGGAGGTCATCATGCTTCGCTATAAAGAATATATCTACGCTGTTTACAAAGAGCGCAGTTTCTCCAAGGCTGCCATCACGCTGCATACGTCGCAGCCCTGGCTTTCGGCAAAGGTCAAGGAAGTGGAAAAGGAGCTTGGCGCGCCACTGTTCGACCGCAGCACATCGCCGCTGACGGTCACGGAGGCCGGGGAATTCTATGTGAAACAGGCGGAGAAAGTTATGGCGGTCGAGGCGGAGCTTTCGCAGTATTTCGAGCAGCAGAAAGCGTTCGCGGCGGGCAATGTGCGCATCGGCAGCTCCATGTTTTTCTGCACGTACGTCCTGCCGTCGCTTCTTGCCGGGTTTCACCGGGAACATCCCGGCGTGACCCTGACATTCGAGGAAGGCGCCACGTCTGCCCTGACGGATAAACTGCTGAAAAGAGAATTGGACCTGGTTCTGGAAGCGGAAAAGCCTGCGCAGAAGCAGCTCACCTGCATTCCCTGGGAAGAGGAAGAGCTCGTGCTCGCAGTCCCTGCCGGATTCCCGGTCAATGAAAAACTGACGGACTATTGCTACGATTTTGACGGTTTTCTGAAGCGCGATCTGCCAGGCCGGAAGAAGCCGCCCGTTCCGCTGGAATGGTTCGCGAACCAGCCTTTCCTGATGCTGGACGCCTCGAACGACATTCACAGCCGCACCCTTGCCATCTGCCGCAATGCCGGCTTCGAACCGACGGTCCGCCTGCAGCTGACGCAGATGATGACGGCATACTATCTGATCTGCGAGGGTCACGGCGTATCGTTCCTGCGTTCGACGATCCCCGAATACGTGACCCCGACGGAAAGCATCGTGTTTTACCAGGTCGATGACCTGCAGGCCTTCCGCACGATCTACCTCTCCTACGCGAAAGAGCAAAGCAGCGCGCTGCAGAGACAATTCATCGATTACCTGGAGAGCGTCACCTGCGAAAGAGCGCAATCATAGAAAACGCCCTGTCCTTGATCAGGACAGGGCGTATTGTTTTTTGATGTACTACAAACTCAGCACTTCCACCAGTTCGTACAGGTCTTCGTCGATCTTCTTCTCCGCCGCCGCGGCTTCGAAGATGTCCAGATCCACGATCTGTCCGCCCCGCGTGCCGATCGCCCGCGAAAGCGAGCCTTCCTTCAGCAGTTTGACCGACCTTGCCCCGCATAACGTCGCCAGCATGCGGTCGTTCGCCGTGGGACTGCCGCCGCGCTGCAGGTAGGAGAGCACCACGGTGCGGGTCTCCTTGCCGGTGTACTTTTCGATCTCCACCTCGAGATCAGCCGACGGAAAGCCGGATCCTTCCGCGTTGATGATGATGCTGTGCAGTTTGCCGCGGTTCAGGCCCATGAGAACTTTGTTGTAGATGTGGGACGGCCGGGGTTTGTGCTCTGGTGTCAGCACGACTTCCGCGCCGCCGCCCATGCCGGCGTACAGCGCGATGTCGCCGCAGTTGCGGCCCATGACTTCCACGATCGTCACGCGTTCATGCGCGGAACTCGTGTCGCGGATCTTGCTGATCGCGTCGAGCACCGTGTTGACCGCGGTGTCGAATCCTATCGTAAAGTCGGTGTAGGCGAGGTCGTTGTCGATCGTGCCGGGCAGGAACATGATGCTCGCGCCGGCTTCTGCCAGCTTCAGCGCGCCTTGCAGCGAGCCGTTGCCGCCCACGACGACCAGGCCGTTCAGGCGAAGCTGCGCCATGGATTCCAGCGCCATCTGCGGGCCTTCCGGTTCCATGAAGCGCCTGCTTCTGGCTGTCTTCAGGACTGTGCCGCCGCGGTGCAGGATGTCGCCCACGTTGGAACGCTCCATCTTGATGGCGTCTCCGTCCAGCAGGCCTTCGTAGCCTCTGCGGATGCCGTAGACTTCCATGCCTTCCGCGATGCCGCAGCGCACGACGGCGCGGATCGCCGCGTTCATGCCGGGGGAATCGCCGCCGCTTGTCAAAATACCGATGCGTTTCATATCATGTAACCTTTCGTTTGTTCTCAGACGTTGTACAAAGGACATTATATAACACAACCGCTGCGTTTGAAAAGAAGAAAGTAACGCCGCAACTTGTGGCCTCCCCGTCTTTTATGTTACCATTGACCCAAAGGAGAACCCTATGAGACTCAACAAATACATCGCGCAGGCGGGCGTCTGCTCCAGAAGGAAGGCGGACGAGCTCACCGAAGCGGGAAAAGTGAAGATCAACGGCGCCGTGATGCGCACGCCGGGCTACGACGTGGAGACGGGCGACGTCGTGGAAGTGGACGGCAAGGTGATCGAAGCCGCGGAGGACCTGGTCTATTACGCCCTGAATAAGCCGGCAGGCTACATCACGACGACTTCGGATGAGAAGGACAGGCCGACCGTGCTGTCGCTGCTGACGGACGTCACGGCGAGGGTCTACCCCGTTGGACGCCTCGACGGACCGACGCGGGGCCTTTTGATCCTCACGAACGACGGCGATCTGTCCTATCATATCGCGCACCCCTCGCAGAAGGTATGGAAGACTTACATCGCCGTGGTAGCAGGGCGCGTCACGAAGGAAGAGATCTGGGCGCTGCGAAACGGTCTGGATATCGGAGACAAGAAAAAAACGGCCCCTGCCAGGGTCACGATCGTGAAAGAAAAAGGCGATCTGACGACGCTCGAGATCCGCATCCACGAAGGCCGCAACCGCCAGATCCGCCGCATGTGCAAGGCCGTCGGCCACACAGTGCTGGATCTGCAGAGGACGGAGATCGGCGACATCAAACTCGGCAGGCTGCACGAAGGCACCTACCGCCGGCTGACCCCGCAGGAGATCGATTATCTGAAGAACTGCTAGCGTTTGCGGGCGGCGAGACAGACGATGCCGCAGATGACCATCGGAACGAGCGCCATGGCGCAGATCGGCAGATAAAACGTCTTAATGGGGATCGTCATGATGGTGAACGGGAAGATGAAACACGCCTGGAAATAGACGAGATAAGCCGGGATCTGCGCGAAGAAGGCATTGCGGGCCGTCTTCGCCATGAAGGCCGCCGGGTCTTGCGACCCCCGGGACATCACGCACCAGGTGATCGCGCAGATCATTCCTGCGGCCCAGACGGCCAGGGAGGAGATGACCACCGGAGGCGCCGCGTTTTCGTACATCATGCCAAAACGGCCGCTGCGCAGCATGCGCATGGCGATGAGCACGTGATAGGGAAAATAGACGGCCGGGAACAGCCAGATCCAGCGGTACTTCATGCCAACAGTATATCATAAAGAAAACGGAGCTGCGTTTTGCAGTTCCGTTTAAAATGCGTTCGATCGCTCAGCCTACCAGGTCTTGATCAGTTCGTTCGCATCGGTCCAGGGTCTGTTCTGCTTCAGCGCGGTCTCCTTCAGGGTCAGGTAGCCGCCCCAGCAGGTGAGGCCCGCTCTCAGATACTGGTCGTCCTCGATCGCCTTCTTCACGCCCTTATCGGCGATTGCCAGCAGCATGGGCAGCGTGGCGTTGGCCAGGGTCACGGAAGCGGTCTGTGCGAAGGCGGACGGGATGTTGTCCACGCAGTAGTGCATAATGCCTTCCTCGAAGTAGATCGGGTCGGTGTGCGTGGTGCTCTCGGTGGTCTCGATCGCGCCGTGGTCGTCGCAGGCCACGTCTACGATCATGGAACCCTTCTTCATCAGGCGGACGTCTTCTCTGTAGACGATGTGGTCCGTGCGTTCCTTCGCCCACTGCGTGCCGTTGAACAGCACGTCGGTCTCTTTCAGGCATCTCTCCAGATTCTCTCTGTTGGAGAACATGAACTGCACGTTGGGCAGGTGCTTCTTCGCTTCGAGCATCACGTCGATGTTGATGTCGAGGATGCGGACGTCGAGGCCCCAGGAAGAAGCCAGTTCCGCGATGGCGGTGCCGATGTTGCCGCAGCCGAGGCAGGTGACGATCGGAGACGGCACGCCGGCTACGTTGCACAGCAGCTTGCCCGGGCCGCCGTGGATCGTCTGCATGAAGTTGAGCGCCGCGATGAAGCCGCCCTTGCCGGCGATCTCAGACATCGGACGCAGCAGCGGGAACTTGCCGTTCTTGTCGGGGATGTCCTCATAGGCGATGGCCGTGCACTTGCTGTCGAGCAGCACGTCGGTCTCCGCGGGATGCGCGTTGGAGTGGATGTAGGTGAAGATGATCTTGTCTTCCTGGATCCACTTGAATTCTTCGGGGAAGAACTCCTTGACCTTGTAATACAGCTGGGACTTTTCCCAGACGGTGTCCTTGTCCGCCACGATGGCGCCGGCAGCCTCGTAATCCTCGTCGCTGTAGCCGGAGCCTACGCCTGCGCCGCTCTGGACGTAGACAGTGTGGCCGTGGGCTACGATCTCCTTGACGGTCGCGGGGATCGCCGCAACTCTGTATTCGTTGGGTTTGATTTCCTTTAATACGCCGATGACCATGTTGTTCTCCTTTCGTAACTAATCGTACATCTTCATCTGACCGATCGCATACGCCATGTAGCCGATCATGGTGTTGACATCCAGTACCGGAACGTGGAAACGCTCGCGGATCTGCTTCGCGTAAGGCGGCAGGTCCGTGCATTCCAGCACGATGAAAGCGGTGTCGGGGTGCTCTTCGATGCCCTTCGCGACGGCGCCGAGGATCTCGGCGGAGACGGCTTCCATGTCGAAGGGATTGTCCGGTTCATCGAAGATCTTGCGCCATTCCTTGCAGTCTTCGAGTCCGACGACATAGATGTTGCTCTCATCCACGATATTGCAGGCGCGCATGTGCTCGCGGGTCAGCGAGCCCTTGTTCGCCGTGATGATCCCGACAGAGTGGTTCTTGCCGATGATGGTCTGCACGAACGGCACCTGCAGGATCGCAGAGGTAAAGACGGGGATGTCCACCGCTTCCGCCAGTTCTTTCTGGAAGACGGCGTTGAATCCGCAGCTGGTCGTGACCGCCAGGATGCCCTCTTTTTCCATGTCTTTGACGATCTCGATCATGCGGGCCAGCACTTCTCTGCTGGGATGGATGATGACGGTCTCGGTCGTCGCGCCTTTGACCTCCACCATCTTGACCGGGAAGGGATAGGACGCGGGGTTGGTGCTGTTGCCGGCCATGCGCTCCAGCTGCATCAGCCCTTCGGGGACCTTGCCGCCTTCCCAGCGAAGGATGCCGATCCTGGGTTTATTCATATCCATTGGTAACACCTCCTAAAAGACTTCTTCACACTTTAATCATGAGGGGCGGCGGGAGAAAAGTCAAGGATTTGATACAATTTTGTATACAATATTTCTTCCCTTTGACCCGATCAAAAACCCGCCGCAAAAAGCGGCGGGCCGTTTGTCCTTACAGACCTCTGGATTTTTTGATGTCTCCTTCGCCGAGGCCGATGTCCTCAAGCAGGGCGCGGACGCCCTCTTCCTCGTTCTGTTCGCAGAACGAGGCGAAGATCTTCTTATGCGAAGCCAGCGAACGGCTGTTGTCCGAGGACGTATCCCAGAACAGCAGGTACGTGGAGATCCGGTTGTACAGTTCGTCGAGATACTTCTCGTAATAGGGATTGCCCGCGTCGCGCGTGAGCAGCAGGTGGAACGTGCGGTTCAGGGAGACGTACTCGTTCAGGTCGAAGCGCTTCTCCAGCACTTCCTGACGCTTCAGGTTCTCCTTCAGCAGTTCGACCGTTCCTTTCGTGTGCGAATGCAGCGCCTTGCGGAACGCTTCGGTCTCCACGAGTTTGCGCGCTTCGAACACGCTGCGGAAATCCTCTTCCGACGGCTTCGTCACATAGCTGCCCCGATTGGGGATCTGCTGCACCAGCCCGTCATGCGCCAGGCGCGACAGCGCGGTGCGGATAGGCGTGCGGCTGACCCCGAGGATCTGCGCCACATCTTCTTCGATGATGCGGTTGCCCGGGTAGAGCCTGCGGGTGACGATCTGTTCCTTGATGTAGTCGTAGACTTTGTCTGCAGGTGTGGTCTTTGCGGTTGGCATGTTCGTTTCCGTATCCTTACCGCATCACGCTCGGATCGAGCGCGGCGGCGATGGCGATGGACAGCGATTTGTCCACGACGGGGGAAGAGCGGCTCGTCAGGATGACGGGCACGCTCGCGCCGATGACGAGGCCTGCCAGCACCGCGTTCGCCGTGCACATCAGGCTCTTGACGAGCAGGTTGCCCGCCTGGATATCCGGCGCGACCAGGATGTCCGCCTGGCCTGCCACCGGGCTCAGGTAGCGCTTCGTAACGGCTGCCTGCGGCACCATGGCCAGGTCATAGGAGATGGGACCTTCCACGATGCACATGGGCAGTTCGCCCTTCTCCCAGCGGCGCTTGATCTCCGCTGCGTCCATACAGGCCGGCATCTTCGGATTGGGCTCCTCCACGCAGGCAAGCATGGCCACTTTCGGCCAGGGCACGCCGATGCTGTGCATCAGGTTGACCGCGTTGCGCACCTCTTCCATCTTCTTTTCGACGTCCGGATAGGTAAGCAGCGCCGCGTCAGTCACCGCCAGAAGGCGTTCGAGTCCGGGGACTTCCATAAGCGCCACGTGGCTCATGACCCCGCGCGCGCAGATGCCCGTCTCGTGATTGACGATGGCGCGCATCATCGTGCCGGTCTGGATGAGACCCTTGAAGATGACGTCGCAGTCGTCCGCCTTGACGAGGTCGATCGCGACCTGCACCGCCTGCTCGTCGGTCTTGGCCGGGATGATGCGGAACTGTTTGAAGCAGTTGTGCTTCGCCAGCAGCATGTGGATCTCGTCCTCGTGGCCGATGAGCGTCGGCTGCACGTCGTAGCGCTGGTTCACGTCGATCATGGCTTCGATCACGTGATCCTCGTGAGCGCAGACTGCCGCCACTTTTTTGTGTCCTGCTACGGGGTTGGCCTCGAGCAGTTCAACAAAGTTTTTGTACATTTCTTACTTCTTGGTCAGCAGTTTCTGGCCGCCCATATAGGGCTGCAGCACTTCGGGGATGATGACGGTGCCGTCGGGTCTGTAGTGGTTTTCCAGGAACGCGATGAGCATTCTGGGAGGCGCGACGACGGTGTTGTTCAGCGTGTGCGCGAAGTAGTTGCCGTTCTCCTTGTCGCGGACGCGGATCTGCAGTCTTCTGGCCTGCGCGTCGCCCAGGTTGGAGCAGCTGCCGACTTCGAAGTACTTCTGCTGGCGCGGGGACCACGCTTCGACGTCCAGGGACTTGACCTTCAGGTCGGCCAGGTCGCCGGAGCAGCATTCAAGCGTTCTTACGGGGATGTCCAGGCTGCGGAAGAACTCGACGGTGTTGTTCCAGAGCTTGTTGAACCACATCGGGGAATCCTCGGGTTCGCAGATGACGACCATCTCCTGCTTCTCGAACTGGTGGATGCGGTAGACGCCTCTCTCCTCGATGCCGTGGGCGCCGACTTCCTTGCGGAAGCAGGGGCTGTAGCTGGTCAGCGCCTGGGGCAGCTGATCCTTGTCCAGCATCTGGCCGATGTAGCGGCCGACCATGGAGTGTTCGGACGTACCGATCAGATACAGGTCTTCGCCCTCGATCTTGTACATCATGTTCTCCATTTCCTTGAAGCTCATGACGCCCTTCACGACGTCGCCGTGGATCATGAACGG
>JAFZRG010000028.1 GCA_017619985.1 Bacillota bacterium
CGGACAACCGCGTGCAGCTCGTCGTCGATAAGGATCTTCTGGATGCGGAATACATGGGAATGGTGCCCGCCAGCCGCACGAAATCGCTGCGAATGACCCCGAAAGACTGGCTGGAGAAAGTCGTGCCGGCCATGCATCACGATCCGATAATCATAGAGATCGAGGGAGAAACGGAATAAGGAGGACAGATCCATGAACGAAACGATGACCCTCCGCACGACCGCCCCTTCCCCGGGCGAGGTCACGGAAAACGAAATGGCAGTCTTCCACTTCCTGGATGATCTCGGCATCGGATACGGCTGGCTTTTCCATGAGGCGAAAAGCAGTTCGTATTACGGCAACGAGATCTACGATGTGCTCGAAGTGGCGCTGCCGAAAAACCTGTTCCTGGTCAACAAACAGAAAAAGCACTACATGCTGATGCTGCACGCGGACAAGAACTTCGTCTCGAAGGAAGTGGCCCACATGGTCGGATCTTCGCGCATGTCCTTCGGTTCTCCGGAAAAACTGGCAGAGCTGATGAATACCATTCCGGGCAGCGTTTCCCCGCTGGAACTGCTGTTCGATACGGAGAACCAGGTGCAGCTGCTCATCGACAGCGACCTGCTGAAGGCACCGTACGTGACGATGCACGCCGTCAACAATACCCTTACCATGCGCATGACTCCTGAGGATTTTATGAATAAGGTCCTTCCGGCGCTACATCACGAACCGATCGTGATCGACATTCCTTTCGAAGCAGAACAGTAAAAGGAGGCAGCTATGTACAGAACCATCGAAGAAAAATTCGACCACCTGGGCGTGGACAATGCGCCTGGCCAGGAAAGCCAGCAGAAAGAAGTCGCGCTGGATCTCAGAGGCGAAAAACTGGAAGGCCCTGCCGTGGACTTCAGCCACGGCGACGTCGATGCGCATACCCCTACTCCCGGCAGTTTCGAAGTGTTTGCGGCCGGCGTGGAGGAAGGCGGATCGCAGGCCTATACGCCGTATAAAGGCAAGCCCGCCATCCTGGAGATGGTCGCGGAACGCATCTCCGCTTTCGCGGGCGTATCCATCGATCCGAAAACGGAACTGCTCCTGACCGGCGGCACGCAGGGTGCCCTCTTCCTCGCCATGGGCAGCAATATCATGCCCGGCGATAAGGTCGCGTTCGTAGAGCCGGACTATTTCGCTAATCGCAAGATGGTCGAGTTCTTCGGCGGCGAGATGGTTCCCGTCCACATGGCCTATGAAGAAGCCAGAGGCTGCTCCGGCATCGATCTGGAACAACTGGAAAAGGCGTTCCAAGACGGCACGAAACTGTTCATCTTCTCGAATCCCAACAACCCGGTCGGCTGCATCTATTCGCCCGAAGAGATCGCGCGGATCGCGTCCATGGCAAAGCGGTACGGCGCGACGCTCATCGTGGACGAACTCTACTCCCGCCAGGTCTACCCGGGCCTTCCTTACACGCATCTGTGCGCGCAGGCGGACGCTCCGAAAAACATCATCACGATCATGGGACCGTCCAAGACCGAATCCCTCAGCGGATACCGCCTCGGCGCTGCGTTTGGCACCGCTGCGATCATCGAACGCATGGAGAAACTGCAGGCCATCATGGCGCTCCGCTGCAGCGGCTACAACCAGGCGGTGTTCAAGACCTGGTTCGCAGAACCGGAAGGCTGGCTGGCGGACCGCGTGGCTCAGCACCAGAAGATCCGCGACGACCTGATGAAGATCATTGAAGAGGTTCCGGGGGTCACGGCAAGACCTACGGAAGGCGGCAGCTACCTGTTCGTGACCATCCCCGAACTCGAAGTCTCCCTGCACGACTTCATCCGCATCGTGCGCGAGCTGGCGGGCGTCATCGTGACCCCGGGCACCGAATTCGGTCCGCAGTATCTGCACAGCTTCCGCATCAATTTCTCGCAGGATCACGATAAGGCGGTCGACGCCATGAAGCGCCTGTTCGCCGTCATGGAGAGGTACAGAAAATGAGCGAGACAAAAGCGAATCCCATCCCGCAGGGCAAATACGTGCCCGCGACCCGTTTCGGCGATTTGATCTTTACCGCGGGCATGACCCCGCGCAGGAACGGCGTGATGATCCTGTCCGGCCGCGTGAAAACAGAAGAACCTTTAGATACTTATAGAGAAGCCGTCCGTCAGGCGGCGGACAATGCCCTGACTGCCGCACGCAACCAGCTTGCGGAGGGTGAACACATCGCACGCGTACTGAGCATGACAGTCTACGTGAACGCGGAAGACGGCTTTACGTCTCAGGCAAAGATCGCCGATTTCGCCTCGGATTATCTGTCCGAAGAACTCGGAGACGCATCCCCCATGGCGCGCGTTTCCGTCGGCGTCGCCACCCTGCCAGGCAACGCGCCGGTCGAGATCCAGTTGATCTGCGGCGCAGGAAAATAGGTTTCAGAAAAAAACAGAACGTTCTCCAACTATGGAAGAACGTTCTGTTTTTATGTGTAGAAAACGGAGGTTATTTCATTCTTTTGTGATCTTTATCTTCGAGAAGTCGGTGTTGCATAATCCGCAGGGATTATCTGCGCAGCCTGGATGAATAACGATATCTACATCAGTTCTTCGACGATCTCCCGCAGCGTCGTCTCGGTACCGACGTTGCCCGGGAAGATGACGTAGGCAAGGCCGGGAAATCTGCTCTCGGGTCCCGTCTGCCACACTGGGATACCGGCGGCAGCCTGGCCCAACACCAGAGCTTTTCTGACTTTCAGCGCTTTTACGCCCACGTCGCTGCTCGTGATGCCTCCCTTCGCGATGATGAAGGCCGGCTTCGTCTTCAGGTTCGCCGCGAAGCTCTGCACGGCGTCCGAGATCGCGACGGAACGGAGCAGCGCCGCTTCTTTCGTATCGTTCTCAAGCAGCAGCACTTTTCGCTTCGTATAGACGCAGACCGTTCTTCCGGCTTCGATATCTTCGTCGATCTTCGCCTGCACTCTTTTCTTTTCGGCTTCGAACGCCGGAGTATCCAGCACGAGATCGGAATCGAACTCCACGAAATCGATGCCTTGGATCTTCTTCAGTTCTTCCAGCTGTGCCGTCGTTTTCTTCATGTGTGACCCGATCAGGATCAGCCCGCCCTTGTCTTTGGCGTCCGTCACGAGATCGTCTCGGGTCAGATACGGCTTCGTACCGATGCAGGCGAGCGTCTTGACGAGCCCTGCCGCGCTGCGGAACATGTAATGCCGGCCTTCACCCATGGCCAGATACAGAGCATAACAGAAGACTTTCAGATCGTCATACGTTTCGGAATTGACGACGATCTTGCCGAAATCGTGAACGGACAGCAGCTTTTCCATGATCGTATCCACATCCTGCGCGCGAAGTTCGTCCAGACCGATGCTGACGACATCTTCCGCTTTATATGCGCCGCCTGTCTTCTCCTCGACGTATTCTTTCAGGTCGGACTTCGTATAGCCGAACGTAGCGTCTTTGGCGAACTCCGTCTCCGCGGCCGGCACGAGCGTATCGCCCTGCTTAACGTAATGGATATCCCCTATCGTAAAACGGCCTCCTTCGGGGAAAAACGGGCACAAAATCTCGCCGTCGATATCTTTCCCCAAAGCGTCCCTTAACACCTCTGTTTCGAGCGGATAATGGCCTCTGAGCGTGGAATCGCTGCGGGAGATGACCAGGAAATTCTTTCCGGTCTTCCGGGATGCGTCCAGAATGGCCCCGGCGATCTTCCTGTGTTCTTCTTCCGTCTGTTTCGCTGTAAAGCTGCGCGAATTCGTCAGGATATAGAACAATTTATCGTTCGAAGCGAAAGCCTCATCCAGCGTCTCCTGTATCCAGTCCGTATAGACATAGATGTCGTGCACGGTCTGGCTGCCCGTCGGGTCGTCGTCCAGCACGACGATCTTGCCGCCGAAACGATCGTACTGTTCGCGTAATAATCTGTCGATATCCATCAGTGCTCCCTCACTTCAACGCCGGCCAGTTCCTCGAAATACTGCACGATGCCGCTGTGGTCGTCCATCAGATGTCCGTGAGCCGCCAGCGTCTGCATGATCTCATACAGCTGAGAACTCAGGGGCATCGGGCATTCGCAGGCATGTGCTGTAGACAGAACATTGTTTATGTCTTTTCGATTCACCTTGATCGTTCCGCCCGGGGCAAAGTCACCGGCGAGGATCTTGGGGATCTTCGCATCCAGGACAGTGCTTCCAGCAAGGCCGCCGCGGATCGCATCGTATACTTTTCGCGGGTCAGCCCCTGCTTTTTCGCACAGGACGAACGCTTCGGACACCGCCGCGATGTTCAGATTGACGATCACCTGGTTCACGAGTTTGGCGATGCTGCCGCTGCCGACATCTCCGACCAGGACCGCGCTGCTGCCCATGGCCTCGAAATGCGGCTTCAGAGCATCGAAAACCGCCCGCTTTCCGCCTGCCATGAAAGCAAGCGTTCCGTCGATCGCTTTCGGTTCGCCGCCGGAGACCGGGCAGTCCACGAACGCGATCCCTTCCAAAGCAAGTTTTTCCGCGCATACCCTGGATTCTCCGGGGGTCACGGAAGAGTGGTCACAGACGATCTTCAGAGCGCCTGCGTTCTCCCGTACGCCGCCTTCGCCGAACAGCACGTTCTGTACGATCGCTCCCGTCGGAAGGATGCAGTGGATGACTTCGCATCGTTTCGCCATTTCTGCCGGGGTCATGCAGACAGCGCCGAGGCCTGTCAGTTCCCTGACAGGCCCCTCCTCCAGATCATAGACCGCCAGTTCGCCGAGCCCCTTCAGCAAATGCTTCGCCATGGGTTTTCCCATGATGCCGAGTCCGATAAATCCGGTCATGATATTCTCCTATTCCAAATCGAGTTTCTTGTAGAATTCCGTGCCGTCCAGCGTCTTGAAGTAGTCCGCCAGCGTCTCCGCCCTGCGGATCTGCACGACGCTGCCGTCTTCCTTCAGCAGCAGCTCCGCGTGGCGCAG
>JAFZRG010000228.1 GCA_017619985.1 Bacillota bacterium
GGTTCGGGGCGGTCCTGTTCGAGGGCAACATCGATTTCTACAGCAAGTGCGGCTTCGACTACGCCAGAAAGTACGGCATCCGCTACCACGACCTGCCGGAAGGCGCGGACGACTCGTTCTTCCTGTGCAAAGAACTGGTCCCCGGGTACCTGGACGGGGTCACGGGCGTGTATCAGACACCACAGGGCTACTACGTGGACGACGCCGACGTCGAGGAATTCGACAGGGGATTCGAGCCGAAGGAAAAGCTGAAACTGCCCGGGCAGATCTTTGGATAGGCCTGCAGGCGGCAAAAAGAATAACCCGCATTTTTGTGGTATAATAACTCGCGGAACTTTCCGCGGGTTATTACGTTTAAAGGAGCAAAACAATCTATGAAGATCGCAGTCACTTACGAAAACGGCGAAGTGTTCCAGCACTTCGGACATACGGAAACGTTCAAGGTATACGAGGTCGAGGACGGCAAGGTCGTCTCTTCGCAGATCGTCGGTTCGGACGGCAGCGGCCACGAAGCGCTGGCTGTGCTTCTGGCGGACAAGGCCATCGACGTCCTGATCTGCGGCGGCATCGGGGGCGGCGCGGTGGCGGCGCTCACGGAGCAGGGCATCGAGCTCTGCGCAGGAGCGTCCGGCAGCGCGGACGAAGCCGTGGAAGCCTACCTGAGAGGCGAGTTGGTGAATACCGGCGTCAACTGTGACCACCACGATCATGAGGAGGGTCACTCCTGCCACGGTCACGAAGGCGGCTGCGGCGGGTGCCACGGACCGCGACTCGAAGGAAAGAATGTCGGCAAACAGGTCCGCACGCATTACCGCGGCACGTTCAACGACGGCACGCAGTTCGATTCGTCCTATGACCGCGGCGAACCGCTGGAATTCATCTGCGGCGCGGGCATGATGATCCCCGGATTTGACGCCGCCGTCGCGAATATGGAAGTCGGACAGACCGTCCAGGTGCACCTGATGCCGCACGAGGCGTACGGCGAGGCGGATCCGGACGCGATCATCACCGTGGAGATCGCGCAGCTTCCCGGCACGGAGAACCTTACGGTCGGTCAGAAGGTCTATCTGCAGAACACGTACGGCCAGCCTGTCCCGGTGACTGTCGCCGCGAAGGATGATACCACGATCACATTCGACGCCAACCACGAGATGGCCGGCAAAGAGCTGAACTTCACGATCGAACTGGTCGAGGTGCTGGATTAGAAAAGCAACAGCAGGTTGCGTGCCAAAGAGGCGGCCCTGTATTAGAATCATTGGCAGGGAGGTATCCGCATGAGTACACAAGACGTCATCTATGAACTGAGAACGAAGAACGGCCTGTCGCAGGACGAGCTGGCCGAAAAGGTCTTCGTGACCCGCCAGGCAGTCTCCCGCTGGGAAAACGGCGAGACGGTACCCAATACAGAAACTTTAAAGCTGCTTTCGAACCTGTTCGGCGTGTCCATCAATACGCTGCTCGGGTCACCGCAGAAGCTGATCTGCCAGTGCTGCGGCATGCCGCTCGAGGACGAGATCATCGGGCGCAACAAGGACGGTTCGCTCAACGAATCGTACTGCAAATGGTGCTACGCCGACGGGACGTACACGTACAGCGATATGGACGATCTGATCGAGACTTGCGTGCCGCACATGGTCTCCGAAGGCTTTACCGAGGAGCAGGCCCGCGCGTACATGAAGCAGATGCTGCCTCAGCTCGACTACTGGAAAAAGTACGAGGAACTGAGCGACGACGGACAGTTCGAGGCGTTCAAGAAACAGCTGATCGAGGAGATCAACGGCCTGCACGTCGAGGGCATGCCGAAGGTCGAGAAACTGAACGCGCTCGTCGGGCAGTACGTCAATCTCGCGTACCGGCTGCCGGGTGGTGCGAACGTGCAGTTCCTGGACAACGGGACGACGTATCTGGGGACCCAACTCGAGCCCGAATTCGGCGGCGACCGCTGCTTCGGCGTGCTCGCGAACATGGACTTCATCCTGATCTGCACGTACGAGGCGGAAGGCGCGAACCCCGAGCTCGTGCTGTACAAGAAAAGATAGACGGCCGGCAGGCTGCGGAAAACGGCACCCGCGTGGGTGCCGTCTTTTTATGGTATAATTGAGGGGATCAAAGCAATCATGCTCTGGAAGGAAAGGAGTTCAGTCATGAATCGTTTTACTTACTATGCACCTACGGAGATCGTATTCGGGCCCGGTGCGGAACTGCAGGCCGGCGAACTCGTGAAGAAATACGGCGGACACCGCGCGCTGATCGTTTACGGCGGGCAGTCCGCAAAGAAAAGCGGGCTGATCGACCGCGTGACGGAGAGCCTGAACGCAAGCGGGATCGAAACGCTGGCGATGGGCGGCGTCGTCCCCAATCCGCTGGTCTCCACCGCCAGGAGGATGGCGCAGGCCGGCCTCGAGTTCGGCGCGGACTTCATCCTGGGCATCGGCGGCGGCAGCGTTCTGGACACCGCGAAGGGCGTGGCGCACGCGATCGCGGACCCGTCACACGACATCTGGGACTTCTGGACCGGCACGAAGGTCGAAAAGAGCCTTCCCGTCGGCGCGGTCCTGACCATTTCGGCAGCCGGCAGCGAGACGAGCAACTCCTCGGTTCTGACCAACGATGAGAAAAACCCGCCGACAAAGCGAGGGATCAATACGGATTTCAACCGCTGCAAGTTTGCGATCATGAACCCGGAACTCACCATGACGCTTCCCCGCTATCAGATCGGCGCCGGCGCAGCGGATATCTTCATGCACACGTCTGAGCGCTATTTCGGCGAAGTCGTGAAGGGAAACCACCTGACGGACGAGATCGCGGAAGGCCTGTTCCGGGACATCATAGAATACGGACCCAAGGGCGTTCAGGACCCGCAGGATTACGAAGCGATGAGCGAGATCATGTGGTGCGGCAGCGTGTCCCACGTCGGGCTGACCGGGCTCGGCGTGAAAGGCGAGAAGCCCCGGGAGGGAGACTGGGCCTGCCACCAGCTCGGCATGGCGATCTCCGCGCTGTACGATTCGACGCACGGAGCGACGCTGACGGCGGTCTGGGCTGCCTGGTGCCGCTACGTCATGGGAAAAGACATCGCGCGGTTCGCGCAGTTCGCCAGGAAGGTCTACGGGGTCAGCGAAGCGGACGACGCGAAAGCGGCGGAGGAGGGGATCCTCCGCACCAACGCATTCTTCCGCAGCCTGGGCATGCCGCTGTCGCTCACGGAACTGCTGGGTCACGAGCCGTCCGACGAGGAGCTCGAGGCTATCACAACGGAATGCACGTTCGACCGCACGCGGACCATCGGGGCGTTCCGCACGCTCGGCTACGATGACATCCTGGCGATCTACAAAGCCTGCAGATAAAGGAGCGGAAAACATCCATGGTAATAGAAGTCAAAGAAAAAGGCAGCGACGCTTTCTATAAAGAAGTCGTGAACGTCGTGATGCAGTACCGGCGCATCCTGAAGAACCACGCGTACAAGATCAAGGACTGCTTCAAGTATTACAGGGTCCTCTTGGCCGTATGCGCCGTCGCGATGGTGCTGCTGATCCTGTCGGCGGTTTTCCTCGGACCGAAGACGCTGGATATCGTGCTCATCGTGCTTGCGCTCTTCGAGATCATCCTCTGCGGCGTCTATCTGCGCAGCCTGGACCGATACTATAAAACCATCAAAAATGACCCGCGCACTTCCGTAGTCACGTTCGACGAAAACGGCGTGGAACTGAAAAAAGGCGACGACCAGGTCCTTCGGATCGGCTGGAGCAACGTGGCGGTCGTCCGCTCCCTGCCCGAGAGCGTGGACATCCTGTCCGCGGATCAGACGGGTATGGCCATCGCCATCACGAAAGACTACAGAGAACAGATCCTGAGCTGGCTGAAGGAGAACCAGCCTCAGGTGGAGGTGATCTGACCCGATGAGAAACCATGAGATCATTCAGCCCGGCTTGCTGCTGGACGAGCAGGGCGAACTGAGGGAAC
>JAFZRG010000229.1 GCA_017619985.1 Bacillota bacterium
GGAAGCGTTTACGGCGGTGCTGAAGTATGATGACAACAAATAGGACGCCGCTAGGTCTCTATCTGCATATCCCGTTCTGCGTGCGCAAGTGCAATTACTGCGACTTCGTGTCGTTCGCAGGGCAGGGGGAGGACGTGCGCGAGGCCTACGTACGGCGCCTGTGCGAAGATATCAAAACAGCCGGTGCGAGATACGGAGACCGCTATCTCGTCGATACGGTCTTTATCGGCGGCGGCACGCCGTCCCTGCTGGATCCGGCGCAGATCGCCCGTATCCTGGATACCGTAAGGAGCAGTTTCGTCTGCAGCCTTTCGGAAGTGACCCTGGAATCGAACCCGGGTACGTTCGACGAAGAGCGCCTGCGCGGATTTCTCGACGCCGGCATCGGCCGGCTGAGCATGGGCGTGCAGAGCCTGGACGACGGCGTTTTAAAGCGTTTGGGCCGCATCCACGACAGCGGAACGGCCCTGAAAGCCATGCGGGTGGCAAAGTGTCTGGATCTGAACTTCAACGTCGACCTGATGCTCGGCATCCCCGGTCAGACGCTTGAGATCTGGGAGGATACGCTGAAGCGGGTCATCGAAGAGGGACCGAAGCACATCTCGTTCTACAGCCTGCAGCTCGAGATGGGCACGCCGTTCTACCGGGACTTCAAAGAGGGAAGGCTGGAACTGCCCTCCTGGGAAGAGAACCGGGCGATGTACCACAAGGCGCTGGAGATCCTGAAAGATGCCGGATACAGGCATTATGAGATCTCGAATGCGGCGATCCCGGGCTATGAGTGCCGGCACAATCTGAAATACTGGACCATGCAGGACTATCTGGGTCTGGGCATGGCGGCGCACAGTTTCCTGGGCGGAAACCGCTGTTTTACGACGTCGGATCTGAAGGCGTTTCTGGCGGGTCCCGCGGAGCCGGAATGGGAAGGCACGGACGAACACGACCGCAAAACGGACTTTGTGTTCACGGAGCTGCGCCTGATCGACGGGTTCCGCAAACAAGACTATCAAAACATGTTCGGACGCGGGTTCGAGGAGGATTTCGGGCCTGCTTACGGAGAATTGGTCCGGGAAGGGCTGATGGAGGAGGCGGACGGCTTTGTCCGGCTCACACAGAAAGGCCTGGACCAGACGAATCCTGTCATGGAGAGGTTACTGAATGTCTAAATACGTAATGGCCCTGGACGCGGGCACCACGAGCAACCGCTGCATCATCTTCGATAAGGAAGGCAACCAGGTGGCGGTCGCGCAGAAGGAATTCAAGCAGATCTATCCCCACCCGGGCTGGGTCGAGCATGACCCGATGGAGATCTGGGCGACCCAGCTGGGCGTCGCGCAGGAGGCGATCCTGAAGGCGCGCACCGAGGCGAAGGAGGTCGCCGCGATCGGCATCACGAACCAGAGGGAGACGACCATCGTCTGGGACAAAAACACGGGGCTTCCCGTCTACAACGCCATCGTCTGGCAGTGCCGCAGGACCGCGGACTACTGCGAGAGCCTGGCGCCGGAGTGGGAGGATGTGATCCGCGCCAAGACCGGCCTGAAGATCGACGCGTACTTTTCCGGCACGAAGATCCGCTGGATCCTGGAGAACGTGCCCGGCGCGCGGGAAAAGGCTGAGAGGGGCGACCTGCTGTTCGGCACGGTCGACACCTGGCTCATCTGGAACCTGACCCGCGGCAAGGCACACGTGACCGACTACTCCAACGCGTCCCGCACGATGCTGTTCAACATCCATACGCTGCAGTGGGACGACGAGATCTTACAGCTGCTGGACATCCCGAAGTCCATGCTGCCCGAAGTGCGGCCGTCCTCCGACGTCTACGGCGAGACGGACTACACGCTGTTCGGCGACGGCATAAAGATCGCTGGCGCCGCGGGCGATCAGCAGGCAGCCCTGTTCGGGCAGACCTGCTTCAAGCCGGGCGAGGCGAAAAATACGTACGGCACGGGCTGCTTCCTGCTGATGAACACCGGCGAAACGCCTGTGGCCAGCAAGAATGGCCTCGTGACGACCATCGCCTGGGGGCTGAACGGCAAGGTGGAATACGCGCTGGAAGGATCCATCTTCGTGGCCGGCGCCGCCATCCAGTGGCTGCGCGACGAGATGGGCCTCGTGGAGAATTCCCCGGCGTCCGAGCGCTACGCGCGTATGGTCGACGATACGAACGGCGTCTACATGGTGCCGGCGTTCGTAGGACTCGGCGCGCCGTACTGGGATCCGTACGCGAGAGGCGCGATCGTGGGCCTGACCCGCGGCGCGAACCGCAACCACGTCATCCGCGCGACGCTGGAATCGCTGGCATATCAGACCTGGGACGTGCTGCACGCCATGGAGGCGGACAGCGGCATCAAGCTGGACAGCCTGAAGGTGGACGGCGGCGCGTGCGCCAACAACTTCCTGATGCAGTTCCAGGCGGACATCATCCGCTCGGAAGTCAGAAGACCCGTGTGCATTGAAACGACGGCGCTCGGCGCGTCGTATCTGGCGGGCCTCGCGGTCGGCTACTGGGACAGCCAGGACGACGTCAAGGCGAACTGGCAGGTGTCCGGCAGCTTCGTGCCGCAGATGGACGCGAAACTCGCGCAGGAGAAACTGGACGGCTGGCACGCGGCGGTGAAAATGCTGCGCACGCCGGACAGATAAGGAGGAGACCATGCTGATCTATCCCGATGAAATGGCGCTGATCAAGGCGCATCCGTATTTCGCGCATATCGAAAACGACGCGGACATCAAGTGGTTCCTGCAGTGCATGGACGCGAAGCTCGAGACAGTCTCGGAAGGAACGGTCCTGTGCGCGGAGGGGGAAAAGACAGAGTTCGTACCCGTGGTGCTGAAAGGGGAGACGGACGCGGAGATCCCGAATTTCGGCCTGTGGCAGCAGATCGAAAGCGAGAGCGGCCTGTCCCATTCCATCATCGCGCTCGTGCCGCCTGCCACGGTCACGACGGCAGCGGAGTGCATGGTGCTTTGGATGCGGGTCATGCGCCTGCTGAAGCCCTGCAACCACCACTGCGATTTCCACGAGTATTTCGTACAGAATCTGCAATAGAAAAAAGCGGTCCGGAAAGGACCGCTTTTATAATGCTTAAAAACTACTCCAGCTTCAGATCGCCTTCTTTGATCCAGCCCATCTTCTCCAGCGCCGTGCGCAGGATGGGGCAGAGGATGGCCGGGATGACGAAGCAGATCAGCAGCAGGCCGATCCAGTCCATGGCGGTCGGGCTGATCGCGACGGCTCCCTTGGCGATCGCCGCTTCGGACGGCGCCAGCCAGCCGGTCCAGACGCCGATCTGACCGCACAGACCGCAGGTACCCATGCCGGAATTGATGGGCGCGCCGTTCATCTCCAGATGGAACAGGCAGGTCGCGATGGGCCCGGTAATCGCGCTCACGATGATGGGCGGCAGCCAGACTTTCGGGTTCTTGACGATATTGGGCATCTGCAGCATCGACGTGCCCAGGCCCTGGGAAACGAGGCCGCCCCAGCGGTTCTCTTTAAAGCTCATGAACGCGAAACCTATCATCTGCGCGCAGCAGCCTGCGACAGCAGCGCCGCCTGCTAAACCCGTCAGAGACAGCGCCGCGCAAATCGCGGCGGAACTGATGGGGAGGGTCAGCGCAATGCCCACGAGCACAGCTACCACAATGCCCATCAGGAAGGGCTGCAGCTTCGTCGCGCTGTCGATCATCAGGCCGAACGCCGACGCGCCGCGTCCGATGGGAGGCGCGATCAGTTTCGCCAAAGCGACGCCTACGAGGATGGTGACGGCAGGGGTCACGAGAAGGTCGATCTTCGTCTCCTTGGAGACTGCCTTGCCGAATTCCGCGGCGATGATGGCGATGACGAGGACCGCCAGCGGTCCGCCCGCGCCGCCTTCCGCGTTCGCCGCCCAGCCGACGGCTGCCAGCGAGAACAGCACCATCGGGTCAGCCTTCAGGGCGTAGCCGATGGCGATGGCCATGGCCGGGCCGGAGACCGCCATCGCGTAGGTACCGATATCCGTCAGGAAGCCGATGCCCAGCTGGGAACCCAGCGTCTTGATGATCGTACCGATGAGCAGGGAACAGAACAGACCCTGCGCCATGGCGCCGAGGGCGTCGATGCCGTAGCGCTTCAGCGAGATCTCGATGTTCTTGCGTTTCAGGAATTCTTTCATATTACCTCTCCAGATAATGGTCCTGTCTGGACTGTTTCTTGATCGTCGCGAACGAGATCGCGAACATGACGGCGATGAAGATGATGAAGATCCAGGTATTGCCCATGGTCGCCAGCAGGTCGTACGTGCCGTGGATGAGCACGGGCAGAACGACAGCGACCGTGCGGCTGACGACGCTCAGATCCTCCTGCCCCCAGAGCTGCTGCTTTTTCGCAAGACCGTACCAGACGCCCATGAACACGCCGAAGCACGCGTGACCCGGCACAGCCGTAACGGCTCTGACCAGCGCCGTACCCAGGCCGTAGCTGAACACGTAGCTGATGTTCTCCCAGAGCGCGAAGCCGAGCGCGACGAACACTGCGTACACGACGCCGTCGAAGCGGCAGTTGAACTCGGGAGAGTTCCAGGTGGTCAGCCGGAGGAGGAGATATTTGAATCCCTCTTCGGACAGACCGACGACCGCGTACATCAGAAAGACGTAGTAGATGAAGGAATCGGTCGGGAACAGGGTGCCCAGGATCGCGATGCCGATCTTTTCGGTGATGACAGCCAGCGCCGTCGCGACGATGCCTTTCAGGACGAGCCCGCGCAGCAGCCTGCCGGATTCCTTCTCGAGCCGGTCGATCTTATAGACCTCGTACAGCAGGATGAGGGCCGGGATGACCGCGGCGGCGACCAGTATGGTGATGGGGTTTAAAAGCAGCATAATTTCGTGACCTCATAGATTTCTTTTCTCTATTATATATTGTTTATGCTATAATGGGAGCGTTGAAAAATAATTGTTTCTTTACATTTTTGTTGCAGTGATATTGTTTTTATGAGAAAAGTCATCTGTATCTTGCTCATATGCTTTCTGGCCGCCGGACTCTGCTCCTGTTCCGGCTCAGGAGGCGATAAAACGCCCGATTTCGAAGAGAAAAACGTGCAGTGGATCTCCGTATCCTCCGCAATGAAAAACAGCGACGTAAGGCCGTATAAAACGGTCTGCGAGAAGGATCCCGCCGCGGTCACCACAGGTTCTGTCAACGTGTATGCAGAACCCTGCGAAGCGCCTGAAGGCTTCAAGACGCCGGACGGCTACGCCTGGCAGAGGCTGCGCATGCGCCTTTCCTTCGGCGATGAGGCCGCCAACGAGAACGGCTACCGCTACTGCTATTTCATGACCGACTATTACGGCATCGACCGCCTGGCCGGCAGCCTCTCGTTCGACGATTCCCGCCAGTGCGATACGTTCACAGTCAATTGGGAAGATAAAAAGTACAAGAAGTGCGTTGCGCTGTTCGGCAAGACGGCGGAGGACTGGGTCATGGATGAGGAGAGCGGTCTGCAGAGCTGCAGCGAGATCCTCACATGGACGCTCTGCCTGCCCGAAGGCTACGACGGCATCTGCTGCTGCCTGTATGACGCGGGGCTGCAGACGCAGGTGGAAGGGAACAAGGACTTCACGGAAGTATACGATCCTTCGGCCTTCCTGATCTACCGTCTGGACGCGGTGAAATAGTCCTTATTTCACACAAAATAATTTTATGAAATCCATTGACATACCCCCGTCCCGGGGGTATATTTATGTAGGATGTTAGCACTCAGGTGTTGAGAGTGCTAACAGGAACAGAAGGCAAGTATGAACCCTAACGATTTGAACGAAAGAAAACTTCAGATCCTGCAGGCCATCATCGCGGACTTTATCTCGACGGGCGAACCCGTCGGGTCCCGCTCTCTTTCCAAGAGCCACGACATGGGCATCAGCCCGGCGACCATACGCAACGAGATGTCGGACCTGGAAGAGATGGGCTATCTGACGCACCCGCATACCTCTGCTGGCAGAGTCCCTTCGGACAAGGCGTACCGCCTGTACGTGGACGAACTCATGGACACGAGCCAGCTGGACGAGGCCGATAAGCAGAAGATCCGCACGAAGCTGATGGAGAGCCGCAACGAGCTGGATTCCACGATCGAACACGCGGCAGAGCTGCTGTCCGACATGACGAATCTGACGAGTTTCGTGCTCATGCCGCGTAAGGACGAGAGCAAGCTGAAGTACATCAACTTCCTTCCGGTGGATTCGAACACGGTCGTCCTGATGATCGTGGCGGAAGACGGGCAGGTCATGAACCGGGCCATCCGCCTGACGAGCCCGTACACGGAAGAGAACCTGCAGCTGATGAGCAAGGTCATGACCCACAATTACATGGGCAAGAGCATCTCCGCCGTCATGGCCATGGACATCATCGACAGTTTCACGAACGATATGGAATCGCTGTCGAGCCTGGCGGCCGACGTCGTCCCCAGCTTCCTGAAGACGCTCGAAAAGATGCTGAACGCGGATCTGGTCATGAACGGGTATTCCAACATCTTCAGCCTGCCGGAATTCTCGGGCGACATGCAGAAGACGCAGCAGTTCCTGCGGATGCTGGAGGACAAGAACCGCCTGACGGACGTGATCGTCAACCGCGACAAGGGCGTCATGATCACGATCGGAGACGAGAACTCCGAGGACATGAAGGACCTGTCCCTGATCACCGCCGACTACAGAGTGAACGGCGAGCTGGTCGGGCGTCTGGGGGTCATCGGGCCGACGCGTATGAAATACGGCAAAGTCACTTCGGTGATCAAATACATCAGCGACAACATCAGCCAGACGTTCGAGCTGAAGGAAAATAACGATATAAAGGAAGAGATCGAAAATGACGGATCAACAGAAGCAGACAGCTGAAGAGTTCGAGGAAGAGCTCGAAGAACAGCTGCCCGAAGAAGAGTTGACAGATGAGGCAGAAGAGACCCCGGAAGAGCCCTGTGAAGAGGCTCCGGAAGAGGCACCTGCCGGAGAGGAAAAGCCCGCCGAGGACGAGGATCTGAACACCAAGTACCTGCGCCTCGCGGCAGACTTTCAGAATTTCCGCCGCCGCACGGAAAAGGAGAAGAGCGACATCTACGCCTTCGCCAATGAAAAGTTCGCCATGGGCCTGCTGGAAGTGATGGACAACTTCGAGCGCGCCATGGAACACGCGGCAGACAGTTCCGACCCCAAGCTCGCCGAAGGCATGCAGCTCATCTTAAAACAGCTGCAGGGCGTGCTGGAAAAGAACAACGTCGAGGAGATCGAGGCGCTGGGCAAGCCGTTCGATCCCAACTATCACAACGCTGTCATGACCGAAGCGGCGGAAGGCGCGGAGAGCGGCACCGTCACGAAGGTTTTACAGAAAGGATACATGTTAAATAAAAAAGTGATACGGCCGTCTATGGTGGCAGTAGCACAGTAGGAGGTATATAGAGATGAGTAAAGTTATCGGTATTGACTTAGGTACCACGAACAGCTGCGTGGCAGTGCTGGAAGGCGGAGAGCCTACCGTTATCGCGAACGCAGAGGGCAACAGAACAACACCGTCCGTCGTAGGCTTCACAAAGGGCGGCGAGAGACTGGTCGGCGAGACCGCCA
Organism: Bacillota bacterium; assembly: GCA_017619985.1. Lineage (GTDB taxonomy): Bacteria > Bacillota > Clostridia > Peptostreptococcales > Anaerovoracaceae > RUG11894. Next base: position 7,597 of record JAFZRG010000229.1, read on the forward strand.
AGAGACAGGCGATCACGAACCCCGACCGCACCATCTCCTCTATCAAGAGACACATGGGAAGCAGCTACACCGTCAGCATCGATGGTAAGGAATACACGCCGCAGGACATCTCCGCGATGATCCTGGCAAAGCTGAAGGCGGACGCCGAGAGCTACCTGGGCGAGAAAGTGACCGAAGCGGTCATCACCGTGCCCGCGTACTTCTCCGACAGCCAGAAGCAGGCGACGAAGGACGCCGGCCGTATCGCAGGCCTTGACGTCAAGCGTATCATCAACGAGCCGACCGCAGCCGCGCTGGCCTACGGCCTGGATAAGGAGAACGAACATCACAAAGTCCTCGTCTACGACCTGGGCGGCGGCACGTTCGATGTCTCCATCCTGGAACTGGGCGACGGCGTGTTCGAAGTCCTGTCCACGAACGGCGACACCAAGCTGGGCGGCGACGACTTCGACAACGTCCTGATGAACTTCATGGCGGATCAGTTCGCCAAGGAGAACGGCGTCGACCTCAGAAACGACAAGATGGCGCTGCAGAGACTGAAGGAAGCCGCCGAAAAGGCCAAGAAGGAGCTTTCCTCCAGCCAGACCACGAATGTTAACCTGCCGTTCATTACGGTAAACCAGGACGGTCCGCTCCACATGAACATGGACATCACGAGAGCGAAGTTCGACCAGCTGACCGAACACCTCGTGCAGCGCACCATCGAGCCGATGAAGAAGGCCATGGCGGATGCGAACGTCACGAACGCGGACATCGCCAAGGTCATCCTGGTGGGCGGTTCCACCCGTATCCCCGCGGTGCAGGAAGCCGTTAAGAGGATCACGGGCAAGGAACCCTTCAAGGGCATCAACCCGGACGAATGCGTCGCCATCGGCGCCGCCATCCAGGCCGGCGTGCTGGGCGGCGAAGTCAAGGACGTCCTGCTGCTGGATGTCACCCCCCTGTCCCTGGGCCTGGAGACCGAAGGACATATCTTTACCCGCCTGATCGACCGCAATACCACCATCCCCACGGAAAAGAGCCAGGTGTTCACCACCGCCGCGGATGGCCAGACCACC
>JAFZRG010000230.1 GCA_017619985.1 Bacillota bacterium
ACGACCCCCGCGGACTGGGACGGCAGACCTCAGGCGCTGCACAACGAATATCTGTGCCCGGACGAGGAAGCCATGAAGACCGGCATCCTGATGGCGGTCATGACAGTCCTGCGGCTGCTGGCATAAAAACAAATACACGGTTGGAACATGAAAAGAACACAAAACGGTACTAATATGGAAGCGCTGAGAGATACGGTCGTAAAGGTCGATCTGGGACGGATCGGCCGCAACATGGATAAGATCCGCGGCATGGTGGGCCCGGACGTGGCAGTGATGCCCGTCATCAAAGCCAACGGCTACGGCTGCGGCGCGGTGGGCATCGCCCCGACGCTCATGGAACACGGCGCGGCATATCTGGCCGTCGCCACGCTGACGGAAGCGCTGGAGCTGAGAGAGGCGTATCCGGATTATCCGCTGTTCATCCTGGGTCACACCCCGGCGAGATTTCTGGAGCACGTGGTCGATAACCGCATCACGCAGACCGTGATCAGCTACGACCATGCCAAAGCTCTGTCCGACATCGCGCTGGTGAAGGGAACGCAGGCGAGAGTCCATCTGAAGGTGGATACCGGTTTCTGCCGGCTCGGTTCGCGCGACCGGGACGAACTGCTGCGCATGGCGAAACTGCCCGGTCTTGACGTGGAAGGCATCTTCTCGCATCTGGCGCTGGCCTCGGAAGAAGACGACTGGAAGCAGTACAACGATCTCTGCGCGGTCATCGCCTATCTCGAAGAAAACGGCTGCACATTCAGGTACAAGCACATCGCGGACAGCATCTCGCTGGGCGACTATCCCGAGTTCCGCATGAACATGGTGCGCCCCGGCGCGCTGGTGTTCGGCCTGACGAGTTTCCACAGAGCGCATCTCGACGTCGAACAGTGCATGGGCATGGAGACCCGCATCTCCCAGATCCACGAGATCAAAGCGGGCGAAGGCGTATCCTACGACTATCTGTGGAAAGCGGCGCGGGATTCCCGCATCGGCACGGTGCCCGTGGGCTACGCGGACGGTTATCCGCGCAACATGCGCGACAAGGGCTATCTGACGGTCCACGGGGTCAAATGCCCGACCGTCGGCGTGCTCTGCATGGACCAGCTGATGATCGACCTGACGGACTGCCCCGAAGCGAAGGAAGGAGACGTCGCGGTCATCTACGGAGACGGATCCGGCAACACCATGAGCATCCCCGAGGCAGCCAGCCTGGCGGGGACCAACAAGAACGAGATCATTGCGCGCATTCTGAGCAGACCGCCCAGAGTGTACGTAAAATAAATCACTTACAGAAAAGGAGAGAACGATGCGAAAAGCCTTAACAGCTTTTGTTTTCATCCTCGCCATGCTGCTCGCATCCGCCGGCATGGTCTACGCGGACGGAAGCATGGACAATTTCGCCCGCAGTCAGGTCTATGAAGGCCAGTTCGAGGACGTTGCAGACACAGCCTGGTACAGTTCGTTCGTCAGGGACGCCTACGAGTACGGCTTCGTGTCGGGCGACAGCGAAACGACATACAGCCCGGACGACGACATCACCATCGCGGAAGCCCTGGTGATCGCCTGCCAGCTGCACAGCATCTATTACGATGCTGAGATCGACCGCGAGCTGCAGGAGGGTGAACCCTGGTATCAGCCCTACGCGGATTACGCGATCGAAAACGGCATCATCTGGGAAGGGTATCCCTATTCGCTCAACAGCAAGGCTACCCGCGCCATCTTCGCCGGCATCATGGCCAACGCGCTGCCCGACGAGGAACTGGCAGCCATCGGCACGATCACGGAGATCCCCGACGTGAACGATACGACACGCTTCTGCGCGTCCATCTATCAGCTGTACAACGCGGGCATCCTGGGCGGCGCCGACGAATACGGCACGTTCCACCCCTATGACCCTATCAAACGCAGCGAGGTGGCGGTCGTCGCACTGAACATGGCCGACGTGAGCCGCCGCAAGCCTTCGCAGCTGAAGGCCGTCCCGCAGATCACCCTGTACGCGGATTACGGCGCGACTGTGACCGTAAAGCGGGGAAATGAAGCGCCTTACCTCAGGCTCGGCTGGAGCACGTCTCCCGTGGTCATCCCGGAAGGCGCCGATGCGGAGACCATCCTGAATTCCGCGACGCTCAACCCGATGAAGACGAACAACGCGGAGCTGGACGGGATCATCGACGGCATCTTCGCGAACATCATCACGGACGGCATGTCCACCTATCAGAAGACGAAGGCCATCTACGACTATCTGATGGACAACTGCTACTACGGCAACGGCTACGCCTCCTGGAGCGGCAAGTACGTGATGCACGACGACGATTACGTGGTCGTGATGGGCAAGGTCATCCTGAAGACGGGTCACGGGACCTGCGACAACTATTCCGCGGCCTTCGTGGCCATGGCGCGCCGCATCGGCCTGAACGCCTATTTCGCGCGCGGCTACGCCGGGAACCAGTCCGGCGTCCTCGATACGCACGAGATCGCGATCGTCACCATCGCGGGCGTCGATTACGTGTTCGACCCCCAGATCGACGACTACAACTCCCGCGCCGGCAAGCGTACGTACAGCCTGTTCTGCAAGCCGTTCTCCACGCAGACCGGCCGCTACAAGGGCTATGATCTGGCCAGTGCGAAGGCGGGGTTCGGGAACTTCGCTCTGAAATAGTATTGTGTTGACAACTCCCTTGCGTCCCCCATATAATATTTGGCGCAAGGGAGTAGCTTTAAGCCTTTGATCAACAATCCCGCCGCGTTCTGCGGCTGGTCAAAGACCCGACGAAGGTAGCAAGACTTACAACAAACCTTATTGTTGCGAGTCTGCTTTTTTATATGAAAAGACTTGCAGAACCGTTCGTGCAAGGAGATTTTACGACATGAACAAATTTTATATGGAAGGCGCCGAAGAGGTCCTCAGAGAGGTACAGAGCAGCGCCGGAGGCCTGACGAGCGCCGAAGCGGAAGCGAGGCTGGCGCGGGACGGCAAGAACAAGCTGAAGGAAGCGGAGAAGGAGAGCCTGGGACGCAAGTTCCTGAACTCCATCGCGGACCCGATGATCATCATGCTCATCGCGGCAGCGGCCATCCAGGCCGTCGTCACGGTGCTGGAGAGTGCAGGCAAACCGACGTTCGGCGATTTCGCCGACGTGGTGGTCATCCTGGTCGTGGTCATCATCAACACCATCATGAGCCTCGTGCAGGAGAGCAAGGCCGAAGCGGCCATGGAAGCCCTGATGCAGATGACCGCAGCCACGTCGAAAGTGCTGCGCGACGGCCGCCAGGTTACCCTGAAGTCCGAAGACATCGTCGTCGGCGACGTGGTGGTCTTCGAGGCGGGTGACGCGGTCCCCGCGGACTGCCGCATCCTGGAATCCTACAGCATGAAGGCCGAAGAGGCTGCCCTGACGGGCGAATCCGTGCCCGTCTCCAAGGTCATCGACGTGATGATGCTGAAAGAAGGACGTGAGGACGTGCCCCTCGGCGACCGCAAGAACATGCTTTACAGCGGTTCCACCGTCGTGTATGGCAGAGGTTCCGCCGTGGTCACCGCCACCGGCATGGCGACCGAGATGGGCAAGATCGCGGAAGTGCTGCAGCAGGCGGAAAAGGAACAGACCCCCATGCAGAAGAAGATGGCGGAGCTGTCCAAGTTCCTGACGAAGCTGGTGCTGGGCATCTGCGTCGTCGTGTTCGCTGTCGGTCTGATCGAAGCCGTCGTGCTCAGCAAGGATCCGTTCTCCTGGAAACTGCTGGGCAATGCGGGCCTCAAGACCTTCATCGCAGCCATCGCGCTGGCGGTCGCGGCCATCCCCGAAGGGCTGCCCGCGGTCGTCACGATCATCCTTTCCATCGGGGTCACGGCCATGTCCAAGAGACAGGCCCTCATCCGCAAGCTGACCGCTGTCGAAACGCTGGGCTGCACGCAGATCATCTGCTCCGACAAGACCGGTACGCTCACGCAGAACCGCATGACGGTCGTGGATACCTTTACGGACGACCCGCTGCTGCTGGCGAAAGCCATGGCGTGCTGCTCCGACGCGAAGAGAGGGCTGGGCATGCATGAAGCGATGGGTGAGCCCACGGAAGCTGCCCTCGTCAACCACGCCCACGACCTGAGATTATATAAGGACGAACTGGATGCGAAATACCCGCGCATCGGGGAGGCTCCGTTCGATTCCATGCGCAAGATGATGTCCACCGTCCATCAGGAAGACGGCCGCATCTGCCAGTACACGAAAGGCGCGACCGAGATCGTGCTCGAACGCTGCACGCACGTGTGGAGAGACGGCAGGGCCATCCCCATCACGGACGAGTACAGAAAGCAGGTGCGCGAGATCTGCAAGCAGTTCGCGGACAGAGCGCTGCGCGTTTTAGGCGCAGCCTACCGTGAGCATGCGGCAGTCCCGGCCGATTTCGAAGCTGCTTCGCTCGAACACGACATGGTCTTCATCGGCTGCCTCGGCATGATCGATCCCTGCCGTCCGGAAGTGTACGAAGCGATCGAAGAGTGCCGCCAGGCGGGCATCCGCCCCATCATGATCACCGGCGACCACAAGGATACCGCCGTGGCCATCGGCAAGGATCTGGGCATCATCACCGACGTCTCCCAGGCCATCGAAGGCGCCGAACTGGATAAATTCTCCGACGAGGAGCTGCTGGACGAAGTCCTGAAGTATTCCGTCTACGCCCGCGTGCAGCCCGAACACAAGGTGCGCATCGTCAAGGCGTGGAGAGAGCGCGGCATGGTGACCGCCATGACCGGCGACGGCGTGAACGAAGCGCAGTCAATCAAGGCCGCGGACATCGGCATCGGCATGGGCATCACCGGCACGGACGTGACGAAGGGCGCCGCGGACATGGTCCTGGCGGACGACAACTTCGCCACGATCGTGAACGCGGTCGAGGAAGGCCGCAAGATCTACGAGAACGTCTGCAAGGTCATCCAGTTCCAGCTGTCCACGAACATGTCCGAGGTCATCGTCATGTTCCTGTCCACGCTGCTGCACTTTACGATCCTCACGCCGGTGCACCTGCTGTGGATCAACATGGTCACCGACTCCCTGCCGGGCCTCGCGCTGGGCATGGAAAAGGCGGAGGGCAACCTGATGCACCGCAAGCCCCGCGCATCCACCGACGGCATCTTCTCCGGCGGTGCGGGCGGAGACATGGTCTGGCAGGGCATCTACCTGGCTGCCATCGAACTGGCTGCCTACTTTATCGGCTACCACATGGAATTCGGCACGCTGTCCGGCGTGTTCTCCGGCGCGGTCTGCGTCAACGCCATGGCCATGGCGTTCCTGACCATGAACTTCGCGGAGATGATGTGCGCGGTCAACATGCGCTCCCGCCAGGGCTCCATCCTGTCGAAGGAAATGTTCAAGAATATGAACTGGTGGCTGTTCGGCGCGTTCTTCGTGACCACGCTGCTGACCCTGCTGGCCGTGTACATGCCCGGCCTGCAGCAGGTCTTCGACATCGATCCCGGCACGTTCCAGACGAAGGAGCTCATCGTCTCCATCGTGCTGGCTCTCACGACCGTACCGGTCTTTGAGATCGGCAAGGCCATCCACAGAAAGATGAGGGGCGGAGCACAGTCTTGAAGGACGTTAGCAACCTCAATCAGACAAAAGGAGAGATCCTGAAACATTCCCTGATCGCCGCTGCGGGCCTGTTCTGCTGCGGCATCGGTATATACCTGACCATTCAGGCCAACATCGGCGTGTCTCCCTGGGACGTGTTCCATCAGGGCATCGCCGGCCGTACGGGCATGCTGTACGGCAACGTTTCGGTCATCGTCGCGCTCATCGTCGTGGTGGTCGATATTTTCCTGAAGGAGCCGATCGGCATCGGCATGTTCCTGGACGCGTTCATCGTGGGCAAAGCCGTGGATCTGTGCACCAGGATCGGGTTTCTTCCGGTGCAGACGAGCCTGCCGGCGAGCATCCTCTGGCTGCTGATCGGTCAGACGATCACAGCCTGCGGCATACGGATCTACATGGGCTGCGGCCTCGGCTGCGGTCCCCGCGACACGCTGCTCGTGGCGCTGTGCAAGCGCACGGGCTGGAAGATCGGGCCGGTAACGATCGTTCTCTACGCGGTCGTGACCCTCGCAGGGTGGCTGCTGGGCGGCCAGGTCGGCATCGGCACGGTCCTGAGCGTCCTGTACGTCGGACCCGCGCTGCAGACGGTATGCCGGCTGACGCATTTCGACGCGGCGAAGATCGTACACCAGGATCTCCGCGGTTCCTGGCGCGTGCTGACAGGGAAAGACGAAAGCATTCAATGAAGGACTACACGCATTTAAACACGACAAGAAAAGAAGTCGTTCAGAACATGCTGATCGCGGCGTTCGGGCTGTTCATCTTCGGTATAGGCGTCTATCTGACGATCCACGCGAACATCGGCGTAGCTCCGTGGGACGTTCTGAACCAGGGTCTGGCGAAGCATATCCCCATCTCGTACGGCACCGTGATGATGCTGGTCTCGCTGACCGTCATCGTCCTGGACGTCCTGATGAAGGAACCCATCGGCATGGGCATGCTGCTCGATACGGTGGTCGTCGGCAAGACCGTCGACCTCATGAACTGGTGGGATCCGGTCCCGCTCCGGCAGACGGTCCGGGGCGGCGTTCTGCTGCTCGTCATAGGGATCGTCCTGCTGGCGATCGGCATGCGCGTCTATATGGCCGTCGGCCTTGGCTGCGGTCCGAGAGACACGTTCCTCGTCGCGCTGTGCAAGCGCTTTCCGAAGCTGTCCATCGGCACGCTGAACATCATCATGTGGGCGACGGTCACGATCATCGGATGGTTCCTGGGCGGCCAGGTCGGCATCGGCACGGTCTTAAGCGTCGCGCTGATGGGGCCGGTGCTGCAGACGCTCTGCACGATGACCCATTTCAACGCGGCCGACGTGGTCCATCAGAATCTGCTGAAAACGCTGAAGATCCTGCTGAACGGCGATGCGCAGTAAAAATGCTGAAAACACCCGCAAGGGTGTTTTTTACTTTGACGGATTAAAGCATTTCTGTTATAACAAAAACAGGAAGAGATATCATGTCCGACAGAACGAACGAACCATTTGAATACCGGGATGAAACGGAACTGATCTCGTATCCGGAATACAACGTCCTGTATGAGGAACTGGGCGCTCCTCCGGAATACGAAGGACCGGAAAAGACCGTGCCCATTATGAAAGACCCCGTCAGAACGGTGGCCGGGTTCCGCGGGCTGCTCGTTTCCGCCTTCAAGGGCGGAGGCGCGGTTTTGTGCGCCCTGATCCTGCTCGGTTCGCTCGCCGTTTCCCACGGCAGCGACATGGGCGAGACGTCGGAGAAACTGGGACAGCGCGTCAGTGAGGCGCAGCGGCCTGCCGTCACGAAGCAGACCGGGTATACGCCGAAAGCGTTCAAGGAGCTCTGGAGCGGCGATCCGGAGGGGCCGCACAACTACGACCTGACCGACCCCGTCACCCTGCGGGATGCGACGTGCACGAGCGACGGTCTGACGGAGTACGTCTGTGCGGACTGCGGCGTGATCCACAGCGAGGTCATCCCTGCAACGGGTCACGATCCCGGAGACCCTGTGCATGAAAACGAAACCGAAGCGACCTGCAGCGCGGAGGGCTCCTACGACGAAGTCGTCTGCTGCGCGGTCTGCGGCGAGGAACTGTCCAGAGAACACGTGCACGTGGCTGTCCAGCCGCACACGCCCGGCGAAGCGGAGATCGAAAGCGAGATCGAGCCGACCTGCACGACGGAAGGCTCCAGAGAGCTCGTCACCTGCTGCGTCTACTGCGGCGAGGAACTGTCTCGGGAGACGGAGACCATCCCCGCGACGGGGCATAAGGCAGCGGCGGCGGTCAGAGAAAGAGTGAAGGCCGCGACCTGCACCAGGACAGGCTCCTATGACGAGGTCGTTTACTGTTCGGTTTGCCACGAAGAGCTCTCCAGAACGACCCGCGTCACGGCAAAGACTTCTCACACGCGCGCGGCTGCCGTGAAGGAGAACGAAGTGGCGGCGACCTGCAACGCGGGAGGTCATTACGACGAGGTAGTCTACTGCTCGCAGTGCCATACGGAGCTTTCGAGGAAGACCGTGGCGACGTCCGCGCTGGGTCATACCGCGGGAAGCGCGAAACATGAAAACGCAGTGGCCGCGACCTGCGAGACCGGAGGTCACTACGACGAAGTGGTCTACTGCTCGCGCTGCGGCACCGAGCTTTCGAGAAAGACCGTTACGACAGCCGCGACGGGGCACACCCCGGGCGAGGAAAAGAGGGAGAACAACGACCCGGCGACCTGCACCGCCAAGGGCAGCTATGAACTGGCGGTATACTGCACCAGTTGCGGAAAAGAACTGTCCAGGACGTATCATACGGTCGCCGCGAAGGGTCACAACCCGGGCTCGCCGGTCCGCGAGAGAACGGACAGCGCGGCCAATGTGGCTTATGAAGAAGTCGTCTACTGCACACGCTGCGGTGAAGAACTGTCCAGAAGACCTGTGAAGGAATAGAAGAAAGGAGCATCTCCATGGACGAAAACAAAAACCGGAAGAATAAAGGACCGGGCCCCGGAAAACTGATCGGGATCATCATCCTGCTTCTGATCATTCTGATCCTGAACTTTCCGAACCTGTGCGCTTTTCTGAGCCCCGCTCAGCAGGAAGCGGTCAAGCTCTTCAATGAGACCTATTTCGGGAGTTTCATGCCCATGAGAAGTGAGACCGGCGGTTTCGATTTCATGCGGCTGGTCGCGCTCGTGCTGATGATCCTCGGCTGCTGGGCCGTTTATCAGATCATCGCCTGGATCTTCTCGAAGCTGAAGTTCAAGGGACGCCGCGCGGAGACCGTCAAGGGCCTGCTGCTGAACATCATACGCTACGCGGTCGTGATCTTCGCCGTGATCTTCGGACTGGGCATCCTCGGCGCGGACGTGCTGACGGTCATCGCCAGCCTTGGCATCCTGGCTCTGATCATAGGCTTCGGCGCGCAGTCGCTCATCGAGGACATGTTCGCAGGGTTCTTCATCCTGTTCGAGGACCGCTACTGCGTCGGTGACATCATCAGCGTCGAGGGCTTCCGCGGGACGGTGAAGTCCATCGGCCTCGTCACGACCCAGATCGAAGACGTCGGAGGCAACGTGCGCTCCGTCAATAACTCCAATATCCGCAGCATGACGAACCTGTCGAACGCGCCGTCGGTCGCGGTCGTTGACGTGAGCATCGCGTACGGAGCGGATCTGCAGAAAGCGGAAGGCGTGGTCAAGTCGCTGTGCGAGAAGCTGCCCGGGATGTATCCGGACCTCTTCCCGAAGGTGCCGCGCTACATGGGCGTGGAAAAGCTGAACGATTCCTCCGTGGATCTGAGAGTGACCGCAGATGTGGACGAGGAGAAGATCTACAACGCGCGCCGCGCGATGAACCGGGAACTGAAGCTCGCCCTGGATGAGGCCGGTATCGAGATCCCGTTCCCGCAGGTCGTCGTCTGGCAGGGAAAGTGACCCGGATCAAAACGCAAAAAGACATAAAAAAACACCCGCGAGGGTGTTTTTTTATTGGGGTCATTCCTGCAGGCCCTTCACCAGCAGGTCGTACATCTCGTCCGCGGGGTCGATGAGGGGCAGTTCGGAATAGGGCTGCATCGCTTCTTTGATGTAGGGAAAATGCGTGCATCCCAGCAGCCAGATCTCCGCGCCGGCTTCCTTGAAGAATCTGGCCAGGCTCTTTAGCCCCTGCCGCTCGATGATCTCCTCCGGTGCGTAGCCGGCTTCGATATCCCGGACGATGGCCAGATGCGCCATGCCGATCACGTCCATATCCGGTTTGATATCGCGGAAGGTCTTCTCGATGCCGTAGGCGCCGAGCAGGTTCGCCGAGTTGAACGCGATGTTCTGATAGCGGTGGGCCAGGTTGCGGTAGACCTGGAACGGGGTCACGATATGAACGCCGCGTTCGACCGCAAAACTGTCGAAATCGAATGCGCCGGACATGGAGTTGCAGTAGATGAAGAAGTCCCGGATGCCCCGGGCTTCCAGCTCGTCGAACACCTCCACCATGCGGGCGCGCTTGTTTTCCTCGCTGCTGAACTGCCACATGGTCTGTTCGATGGGATCCCTGGAAACGGGGTAGGAGACGAGCTCCAGGGACGGATCCTTTGCCGCCAGGAAATCCGCACCCATCTTCGTGTCGACCGGGGTGCCGGCCATGACGGCGACTTTATTTCTCATTACCTGTCTCCTTTTCCTTGAACTTTTTGAGCACGCAGGTATAGCCGCTGGCGCCGTACTGCAGGCACTTGTTGACTCGACTGATGGTGGCGGCGGAAGCTTTCGTGGCGGTCTCGATCTCCCCGTACGTCTTCTTTTCGTCCAGCATGCGGGCAACCTGCCAGCGCTGGGCGATAGACTGCAGTTCCTTGATGGTCATGAGGTCTTCGAAGAAACGGTAGCATTCCTCCTCGTTCTCGAGCGAGAGGACGGCTCTGAACAGCTCGTCGTTGACGTCGGATTTGAATTTGGATTCATACATGGCGGTCACCTGATCTGAGCGCTTTCGCGCTATTCTGCTTTAGTGTGCGATAGCATTATACAGCATCCGTGACCCTTTGACAAGGGTTGGAAATATTTGTATACTATCTGTTATGAAGATCTACGTCATCAACAAGAAAAAAAGCAGAAAATACGACTCTCAGGCCTGCGCGAAAGCGGTCGCGGACATCCGTCTGGAATACGAACCGTCGGGAAAACCCGCCGCTCTGAGGGAAGAGAACGAGCCGCCCCTGTTCGTGTCGGTCAGCGATACGAAGAACCGGTGGGCCATGCTCACCGCGGACCGTCCCTGCGGCCTGGATGTCGAAGAAAACAGCCGAAGTCTGTCCGCTGCAACGGCGAAGAAACTGCATCCGCTCGAGCAGCAGTATCTTTCCGGGCTCGAACCGCTGAGCAGCGAATGGCGCGCGGAATTTCTGAACATCTGGGTGCGCAAGGAAGCCTACATGAAATACTGCGGCGAAGGTCTCCGCATGGGCCTCGGCAAGTTCTCCGTTCTGGATGAAAAGCTTGCATATGCGCAGCAGATCTGCGCGAAGAACCACCCGGCGGCTTACGTGGCTTCCGTCGAGATCCTTCCCGGCCTGACGGCAGCGGCCTGCTGCGAGGTCGCGTTCGACGCGCCGGAGATCATCGAGTGCGACTATGCCGGCGAAAGCGAAAGGGACGTCATGGACGAGGCCGTGGATCTCCTGACCGCCCGCAGCCTGACGAAGGCGGAGCTGGCAAAGAAGCTGAAGAGCAAGGGGTTCGGACCGCCCGAGATCGAAGCTGCTGCACAGCGTCTGGAAGAACTCGGGTATGTGGACGACGCATCCTTCGCAGCCCGTTACGCGGCAGACGCCGCAAGAAAAGGCAAGGGGAAACTCCGCATCGCGAGAGAACTCGCGCAGAAGGGGCTGGACGCGCACGCCGCGAAGGAGGCGATCGACGCGCTCGCTGCGGAAGAGGACGTTTTATCCGAACGCGAACGCGCCATGGCCGAAGCGCAGAAGATGCTGCGCGGGGAGCGCCCGGACGAAAAGACGCTCGCCCGCATCGCCCGCCGCCTCTCCTCCCAAGGCTATGAACCCTCTGTCATTTGGGATGTAATAAGTAAAATAAGATAAATGTGCCTGAAGGGGTGGCGCGAGGGAAAGGGCCCCGCCCTGAGCGATAGCGAAGGGATGGGGAAGGGTGCCCTGCGACAGGACCCCGAAAGGCAAGAACCTTGTTACACAACTTGACGAACCCTTGATTTTTCAATATACTAAATAAGTTAGCGCATTCTTTTTAGAATCAAAATCAATATAGAGGAAAATTATGTACAAAAACCTGTCCGATGCACCCATTGCCCAGCTGCAGCTTGCGCAGGCAGACAAATGGGATGAGGAAAATCTGCTGGAAAAGTGCGTGACCGCGAGAGAAGGTCAGCCGAACTTCATCTTCTACGAAGGCCCCCCGACCGCCAACGGCAAGCCGGGCATCCATCACGTGATCGCCCGCACGCTCAAGGACTCCGTATGCCGCTACAAGACGATGCAGGGCTATAGGGTCACCCGCAAGGCCGGCTGGGACACCCACGGCCTGCCCGTAGAGATCGAAGTCGAAAAGCAGCTCGGCTTCTCCGGCAAGCAGGACATCGAAAAATACGGCATCAAGCCCTTCAACGAGAAGTGCAAGGAATCGGTCTTCACGTACGAGAGCCTGTGGCGCAACATGACCCACCGCATGGGCTACATGATCGACCTGGATGACCCGTACATCACCCTGAACAACGACTATATCGAATCCGTCTGGTGGATCCTGGATCAGTTCTTCAAGAAAGGCCTGATCTACGAGGGTCACAAGGTGCTGCCTTACTGTCCGCGCTGCGGAACGGGCCTGGCCTCCCACGAAGTCGCGCAGGGATATAAGGAAGTTACGGTCATCACCCTGACCGTTCCCTTCAAGTCCAAGACCGAGGAGAACACCTACTTCCTGGCCTGGACCACCACTGCCTGGACCCTCGCCGCCAACGAATTCCTGGCGGTCGGTCCGGAGATCGACTATATCAAGGCCGAACAGGACGGCAAGTTCTACTACCTGGCTAAGGCCAGAGCGGATGCCGTGCTGGGCGAAGGCAAGTACACGGTCGTTGCCGAAATGAAGGGCAAGGACCTCGAATACATGGAATACGAACAGCTGATGCCCTTCGTGGACGTTCCCGGAAAGGCCTTCTTCGTAGGCACCGCGGAATACGTCTCCACGGAAGACGGCACCGGCATCGTCCACTGCGCGCCGGCGTTCGGCGAAGACGACTACCTGGCCGGCAAGAAGTACGGCGTGGCTGTCGCCAATCCCGTCGACCCCGAAGGCAAGTACACCGCGACGCCCTGGGCAGGCCGCTTCATCATGGAAGAGGGCCTGGACGTCGAGATCATCAAATGGCTGGCAGCCGAAGGCAAGCTGTACGACAGAAAGAAGATCGTCCACAACTATCCGCACTGCTGGCGCTGCGACACGCCGCTCGTCTACTACGCGAAGCCGTCCTGGTACATCCAGATGACGAAGCTGCGCGACGAGCTGGTCGCGAACAACAACAGCGTAGCCTGGCATCCGGCCGCCATCGGCGAAGGCCGCTTCGGCAACTGGATCGCGGACGTCAAGGACTGGGCCATCTCTCGTGACCGTTACTGGGGCACGCCGCTCAACATCTGGAAGTGCGAATGCGGCCACATGGAGAGCATCGGCAGCCGCAGGGAACTGGCCGAAAAGGCCGTCGAGGAC
>JAFZRG010000231.1 GCA_017619985.1 Bacillota bacterium
CCGAGGTAGACTTCGGACTCGTTCGCCTTCTGCAGCAGTTCATCCGAGAAGATGTCGTATTTGCCGGTACGGTACGGGGAAGGATCGCCCTTCTCGTTGACGCTCTTTTTGACGATGGTCTCGGGCTTCTCCCAGTCGAGACGGTCAAGCCCTTCGTGCACCGCCTCCATCATGTCTTTCCATGTCCAGGCCGGCAGTCCTACGCTGGTCAGCGTCGTCTTTCTCGGCGTGTCGTAGCCCATCCACACCGTGCAGGTGTAGTAACGGCTCGCGCCGCAGAACCAGACGTCCTTCGCGTCGTTGGACGTGCCGGTCTTGACGAAGCAGAGCGCGTTGTTCGGAGCCTTCCTGGGTCCGACGTCTCCGCGCTTGAGCAGCTCCTTGCAGCAGTCGATGATCATATAGGACGCATCCGCAGAATAGACCCGGATGCGGGCGCTGTCCTCCGAGAAGATCTCGCCTTCGTCCTGCTTGACGATGCGAATCACGCAGTTGTTGTCGATGTATTCGCCCAGGTTTGCGTGGGTGGAGTACGCCTTGGCCATCTCGAACGGGGACGCGCCGTACGTCAGGCCGCCCAGGCCGACGGACGTGCTGTAGATGTCATCCGGCGCGATGGACGAGAAGCGCATCTTCTCCAGATATTGCAGACCGTACATCGGGGTCATCCGCAGCATGATCTGATACGCGATGGTGTTCGTGGACTGCAGGATCGCCTCGCGTATGGTCATCTTGCCGGTATTTCTGTTCGTGACGTTCTTCGGCCAGAACTTGTCCTTCGGATTGTCCTTGTCGATCAGGATCTTGGACGGATAATAGAATCCGGAATCGAAACCCGGGCCGTAAACGACGATGGGCTTGATGGAAGAACCGGGCTGACGTTTCGCCAGATAGCCTCTGTTGAACGTGTCTTCCGTGCCTCTGCCGCCGATCATCGCTTCGACGAAGCCGGTCTCGTTGTTGATCAGCACGGCGGCGGACTGGAACGCGTACTTGCCGTCCTCAGCCACTTCCGTGTATCTCTCGCAGCGATAATCCAGGATCTCCTGGAGCTTTGCCTGCAGATCCGGCTTGAACGAGGTGTAGATCTCATATCCGCCCATGCGGATCTCCTTCATCTTCTCGTTCAGAACGTTCTGGTAATTCTCATCGTAAGCATTCATCTCCTCGTCCGTTTCGAAGAGATATCTGAATTCGAATCCTTCCTGCTCCATCAGATTGATGGCTGCGGAGTAGATGGCGAAGCTCGTCATGTAGCTCTCGCTGGGCAGTTCCGGTCTCTCATAGACGAAGACCAGGCCCTGGTGCTTTGCCGCGTCCTTTTCCTCCGCCGTGATGAACCCCTCTTCCTCCATGCGGTCCAGCGTGTACCTCTGGCGGTTGATGACCCCTTCCATGTTCGTCATGGGGTTGTAGAGAGACGCGCCTTTCGTCATGCCGACGAGCACCGCAGCCTCGGCGAGGGTCAGATCCTTCGCGGATCTTCCGAAGTAGTACTTGCTGGCGGCCTCGATGCCGTAGCAGTTGTGGCCGTAGTGGTTCATGTTCACGTACAGCTCCATGATCTCGTCCTTCGTGTACTGGGATTCGAACATGGGCGCCAGGAACAGCTCGGTGAATTTGCGGTCGAAGGTCCGTTCGTTCGTCAGAACGCTGTTCTTCAGGATCTGCTGGGTGATCGTGGATCCGCCCTGTGTGATCGCACCGCGGTTTTTGGCGTATTCGATCGCCGCGCGCAGAACCGCCTTGTAGTCGATGCCGTGGTGCGTCATGAAGTTCTGGTCTTCCACGGCGATATAGCCGTCGTAGACGTACTTCGATACCTGATCGATCTTGACCGGCTCGTAGATGATCTCGTTCATCTCGGAGATCACCTCGCCGTACGCATCATAAACGATGGTGTTCGACGTGTATTCGAACATCCTGGGATTGATCTGCGCGTACTTCTCCTCCGCGACGGCCTTGAACTTGTAGATCTCCTTGTAAGCCATCGCGGCGCCGGCGATGCCCGCGATCAGGATCAGCAGGAAGAGGATCTTGAAAAACGTGCCGATGACCCGGCCGAATTTCTGACCGCCGGTCAGTTCGCGCCACTTTTTCTTGACCTTCTTTTTCTTCTTGCCTCTGCCCTTGAGAGGCTCTTCGGCAGGCTTCGGTTCCTCGGCGGGAGCAGGCTCCTCGACGGGAGCCGGCTCGGCAGGCTCCTCGGCCGCAGCCGGTTCCTCAGCGGGCACCGGTTCTTCCGTCACGGCCGGTTCCTCCTGCACGACCGCCTCTTCGATGACCTCAGGCTCCGTATTCACTTGTGAAGTCTTCTTTTTCTTCTTTGCCATGTGTTTTGATCTCTAAAAAAACTGGTCCCCTATTCTGTCACAGCGCTTTCCAGGACCTCGAAGGTCTTGGCGTCTGCATCCAGTCTTACATTTACGCCGAGCGGCAGCGCCGCCTGGTCTTTTGTGTGACCCAGCGGAAGTCCGTACAGGCACGGCACCCCCAGGTCTCCGAAATAATACCGGAACGTGTCCGTGATATCCGGATAGTAGCCGGATCTGTCCGTACAGGCTTCGCATTCCCCGATCACGACGCCTTTCAGACCTTCCAGCATGCCGCAGTTGCGCATCTGCGCGAGATAG
>JAFZRG010000232.1 GCA_017619985.1 Bacillota bacterium
AGCGTGTCGGTCAGAACGGAGACGTAATCCAGTCCCGTGTTCTGCGTACCGTCGGACGCGGAGAACTCCAGGGTCACGTCGTAGGATCCCCTGAGGCGTTCGAATTCCGTGCCGTTCGTGTTGCGGTACAGGGAATGGCTCTTCGTATAGGAGCTGATGACCGCCATGATGTTCACGAGGGGATAGGACGTCTTGATGTCCGCCAGCATCTCCTGCAGGCGTTCGAAAAGTTTATCCAGTTCGGGCTCCAATGCACCCTGGCGGAACAGATCTTTCCCTTGATCCGGCGCGATGTCGTGGGCAGAATCTTCCGGAGAAGATTCTGCCGAAGCCAGCGCGGTTTCCGCCAGCGCTCTCAGGCCTTCCTCGCTCTGATCGTTGCCGCCGGCTGCTCCCATGCGGGTCCCGCAGAAGACCTGCAGCGAAACGCTGCCGCCGAACGTCGTGCGCAGCAGCTTGAATTCGCTGCCTTCCGTGTTGAATTCCTGCTTTTCGGATTCCTGCAGGACGAAGGAATATTTTGCAGCGCCCAGTTCTCTCAGGATCTCCTCGAACCGGTCTGCTCTCGTTTTCAGTTCGTTCATGCCGTCCTCCTTCCTATCTGCCGCCGATCATGATCATGCAGCGCATGCAGGGTCCGCCCATGCCGACGGGGATCATCTGCTTCTTGCCGCAGAATCCGCTCGAAGACCACTCGACCGTATCGGATACCATGTCCACGGTCTTCAGCATGTCGAACGCGACGCCGGAAACGGTCGTGTCCAGAAGGGCGCGGCCCAGTTTTCCGTGCTTGATCTCGTAGCCGCACGTGACCCCGAACATGAACTCGCCGGTCAGGTCGGCCTGTCCGTTGCCGGAATCGATCAGGTAATAGCCGTCGTCGACGGAGGCGATGAGCTCTTCCAGCGTATTTTTCCCCGGCAGGATGCACGTGTTGCGCATGCGGATGATGGGTTCGTCGGAGAACATCCAGGCTCTGGCGTTGCCCGCCGGGCTCACCCCGAAGCGCTGCGCCGTCTCCCGGTTGTTCATGTAGCCCGTCAGGATGCCGTCCTTGATGAGCACCGCGTCTTCCGCCTTGACACCTTCATCGTCCAGATAGACGGGAAGGGGAGCGGGGCCGCCCTCATACGTGTGGGCGAAATCGGTCAGGGTCACCAGCTCGGATGCCACGCGTTTGTTCAGATTCGGTCCTGCGACGCTTCCGCCCAGCACCAGATCCGCTTCCACGGTGTGCCCGACGGCTTCGTGCGCCAGCATGCCGCCCATCATCCCGCCGAGCACGACCTGCTTGTAGCCGGCTTCGGCGTGCACGCCTTCCGTCTTGTCCTTGACTTTTTTATAGAGCGTTTCGAGCTCGGGATAGTATTTCGTTATGTCCGAGAAGTGATCCGCGAAGCTACCGGCGCCGCCCAGCGCCTTGAACATCTCCACAGGCGTTCCGTCTTTCGCTTCCGCGCTCATGAAGATGTAGATGTAGCAGCGGGGATTCGTCACGTGACCGCTGCAGGCGTCCGAGGCCGCTACGATGCGGTCCTGGGAGTCTTCTTTATAGATGACGGTACGGCTGACCAGGTCCGGATACGTCTTTTCGATGTATTCGTCCAATGCTTTGCAGGTCTCGATGATCTCCTTCTGAGGCGTATCGACGATCGCGCGGTTCAGGGGGATCACCTCCTGCGGCAGAGCGGCAGGCATCGCCGGTTTTTCCTTCGCGTGACGCGCCAGCAACAGGGCATTGTCCTGTGCGGCCTTCAGCACCTTGCGGGCTGCGTCGTCCGACACTTCTCCGATGGACGCGAAACCGTAGACGCCGTCCTTGCCGACGCGGGCGGACGTGCCGCGGGTCTCGCTGCGGGCGTTGGCCGTCAGGTTGCCTTTGAGGATCACGACCTGGCGGCTTCTGTTCTCATGAACTCTCAGGATCGTCTGCATGCCGTCGGCAAACAGGTCCCGGTTCGCTTGTATCGTATCGTTCAGCATAGTTCCTCCTTTTGAATGTCCTCAATAGCATACACCATTTGAAAAGCGTTGTGTGATATAATATTCAGAACAGTAAATATGCATGAAAAGGAGACTTATCATGAGAAATATTACGTTGGGAAAGACAGGCATCACCGTGCCGCAGAACGCGTTCGGCTGTCTGCCGATCCAACGGGTGACCCTCGGAACAGCCGTGTATCTGCTGCGCGCTGCTTACGACGGCGGCATGCGGTTCTTCGATACGGCGAGATCCTACAGCGACAGCGAAGAGAAGGTCGGCGTCGCGTTCGAGGGCATGCGGGACAGGATCGTTCTGGCTACCAAGACGCAGGCAAAGACTGCGGATCAGTTTTGGAAAGATCTCGAAACGTCGCTGCAATTGCTGAAGACCGACTATATCGATATATACCAACTGCATTTCGTGCCGCAATGTTTTAAACCAGGCGACGGAACGGGCCTGTACGAAGCTTTGGTAGAAGCGAAGAAGCAGGGCAAGATACGCCACATCGGCATCACGACGCACAGGATCGGCGTTGCGGAGGAGATCATCGCAAGCGGTCTGTACGAAACGCTGCAGTTCCCGTTCTCCTATCTGGCGACGGATCGCGACATCGCTCTGGTGAAGGCCTGCGAAGAGGCAGGCATGGGCTTTATCGCGATGAAAGGCCTGTCCGGAGGCCTGCTGACGAACGCGGAGGCCTGCATGGCGTTCATGGGTCAATACCCCGTGCTGCCCATCTGGGGCATCCAGCGGGAAGAAGAACTGAAGCAATGGCTGAAGTTCTTTGACGAAGAACCGGCCATGACTTCGGAGACCGCCGCCTTCATCGAACAGGACCGCAAACAGCTGCTCGGTGATTTCTGCCGCGGCTGCGGCTACTGCATGCCGTGCACCGTCGGAATCCAGATCAACAACTGTGCGAGGATGTCGCAGATGGTGAGAAGGGCGCCGTCCGACAAATGGCTGAATGATCACTGGCAGGCGGAGATGGCGAAGATCGAGGAATGCGTGGATTGCGGCATCTGCAAGACCCGCTGCCCGTATGAACTCGACACGCCGAATCTGCTGCGCAAGAACCTTGCGGATTACAAGGCGATCCTTGCCGGGGAGGTAACGGTCTGATGCCGGAAGGATTCATCGAAAATCAGGAAGTCCAATACTTCAGAGCGCAGGCGAAACGCGATTTCTCACGCGCGGGGTTCGCGCTGTTTGCCATGTTCCTCGTGAGCCAGCTGCTGCAGGGTGCACTGGGACTGATTCTGAACAAGATCTGGCCGACGTATGCGGAGGATGTACCTATCCTGTACTGGGTCGTGCTGTTCGG
>JAFZRG010000029.1 GCA_017619985.1 Bacillota bacterium
GCCGTGGACGCCCTGCATGCCCTTGCACTGCAGCTGGTCGTACATCATGACCATGTCGCAGTGGAACTTCTCCATGTTCTCCCACAGCTCGAAGATGTGCTGCATGCCGCCGACGGCCATTCTGCGCATGGGCGCCCATTCATGATAGCGGGCGAAGTCCAGCATCATGTTGTCGTACGTGTCGGTGCGGATGGTCATGTCGAACATCAGCGAGTCCATGTTGATGATGCAGTTCAGACCCCAGCAGTTGTAGGCCCAGGTGCACCAGTGCGAATAGTAGAGAGGCGCGCAGGACCAGGCGATGACCCTATGGCGCGTGAGCGGGAAGGTCTCGATCTTCTGCTCGACGCACTTTTCGAGGATCTTGCGGACACGCTTATCGGTATCGTGCCAGATCTTGCGGTTGCCGCGCTGGCTCTGATAGATGCGGTACAGCGCCTGCGCCGTGCCGGTGATGGGATAGTACGGCGTATTGGCCGCGACGTCCCATTTCTCCCACTCGAAGCGCTGCAGCTCGTTCTGTTCCTCGACATGCTTTATGCATTCGGACCAGTGGAACTCGACGCCCATCTGCTCTTCGATGAAGCGGAATGCGCCTTCGATCTCCTTCGCGCAGTGCTTCTGCACGAGCGGATCGTCGAACTGCATCGGCTGCGGCATGGCGTACAGCGGCTTGTTGATCATCCAGTCCTGGATGACGGACGTCGCTACGGACGCGTCGCATGCCTCGTTCGTCGTGATGAAAGCGGGATAGTAATCGGGCTCGTCGTCCAGGATCATCAGGCCGCATTCCGCCTGACACATCGGGCACGGATCGCCGGGCAGTCCCAGCGCCTGCGTGGCGTCGATATAGTTCAGGACGGTGTGGTTATTGACGTGGCAGGTGACGAAATACGGGATCATCTGCAGGGGAACGTCGTCGAGCTGGTCTCTGTACGGATAGAACACGCCGCCCCAGACGGTCTCGTCGTGAGCGATCGTACGGTCGTACAGTTCCTTGCTTCCGCCGAGGTTCTGGTCGGCCTTGAACATGCGCATGAACTGTTCGATGGTCTGGTTGACCATGGCTCTGTAGTGCCAGGCAGATGCGCGGAGCGCCTCCCCTCTCACACCTTCCAGGCCTCTGTCGAACCAGTGCATGACGGGCAGATAGGACTGACCCACCCAGCGGTAGCGCCAGACGCCCTTCGTGAACGTGATCAGGCCGCCGTATTTCATGATGTCAGCGACCATCATGCCGTAGTTGTACAGCCAGATGTTGTTGAAATAATAGAACGTATCCTTGACGCCGCGCCATTCTCTGTGCTTGTAGAGTCCGGTCTTGGGCTCGTACAGATCGCCCAGGCGTCTCTCTCCGTGGGGCTTGCCGTAGACGAAGTCCCTGGCGAGCTTCTTCGGGTCAGTCTTCTTCAGCTTTTCCTTCAGTTTGTTCAGATCGGGCTTCTTCATTTGGAGGCCTCCTGTAATTTCTTGATCTCGATGCTTTCGACGAAGGCCTGGAAGCGCGTGCGCAGCTGGCCGGACGCGGAGTTGATGTATTCCTTTTCAATGGAGCATACCGGGAACCCGTAGTCTCTGGGAAGCACGATGGTATCGATCATGCGCTCATAGCTCCAGTATTCGCAGAACTTGTTGGACGCGACGATGATGCCGTCTGCCTTGTACTGCTTCGCGAGGTCCGCGATGAACGCCTTGCGGCGGCGCATCTCCTCCTGCTCCATGAAGCGCGTGCACTGGCTCGTCAGCAGGTAGTGACGGGCGATGGCGCGCAGCGGGGTCTCGCCTTCCTGGATGAGGATGGGCTGTCTGGCTTCCACGGCGCCGTAGCAGTAGCGGTCGCAGACGACGAGGGCGCCGCAGCTCTCGATGAGCTTCGTGAACTCCGGATCGTCGTTCTCGGAACCGGTCAGGAGCACCTTGCAGCGGTACGTCTTCTTCAGGTCCGGCTCGCGGGTCTTCAGCTCTTCCAGCGTCTCCTTCAGCTTGTCCATGATCAGGTATTTCGGGCAGGTCATGGAAACGAGGTTGATGACCGCGAATTCATAGCCGGTGATGGTCGGCTCGTCGAGCTTGCGGAAGTCTCCGATCTCGCGGATGACCCGGCACAGCTCGTTATGCTCTTCGATCGCCCTGAGCAGCGTTTCGTCGGACGTATCGATGCCGTAATTGTCGCGCAGGAAATTCAGGACGTGCGCCTGCAGCTGTTCCTCATAATGCTCGATGCTGTTTTCGTTCTTCTTGAACGGGACGTCGGAGAATTCGACTTTGAACTTGATGTTGTTGATGACTTCCGGCATCGCCTTCAGATGCTCCTGGAACCGGCACGTGACCGTGCAGGTCTCGGTCGCCAGCTGGGCGTCGAGGAAATTAAAACCGCCTTCGAGCGCTCTCTCGAACAGCGATCTGCCGTAGTGGCAGGTGCGGCCGGACATATAATACGTCGCCATATCGGGCGAAACGCAGCGCGGCGCGCGGAGCCTCACAGAGAAGCAGCCGGGAAGATCCAGCAGAACTTCCGGCATGAAATAACAGGTGTAGCCAAGGGCAAGATTTCCGTCTTCCTTGCCCTTGCGGACAAGTTCGTTATGCGCCTCTTGCAGAAGATCTTCGAAATAGATCAGGTGTTTTAAGTCTCGCATCCACTCATCTCCTTAACACGATAAAAAAGTCTGAAATATCGCAAACTTTATTTATAGACACAAAAAACCTATGTTATAATTTTAGCGGATATTTGTGTTGAAATCAATTTCAAGAAAGTCGATTTACCGATGTTTTTTTATCGGATCGGAACCATCAGGAGGTCATAAAATGCACAGTCACGATCATTCGCACGCGCACGGTCAGGAAGTATCCCCGGAAGAACGCCTGGCACTGCTGAAATACATGGTGCAGCACAACGCGCACCACGCGGAAGAACTGCACGAACTCGCCCACACGCTGGATGGGGAGCCCGCGGAATTTTTGCATAACGCAGTCAAAGATATCGAAGAGAGCAACAAAAAGATCGAAGCGGCCCTGAAGCTGCTGGAGGAATAGCCATGTGCCTGTCGAACGTATACGAAAAAAGCCCCGACGCGGACAACCTGATCTTCCGCAATATCGCGGACGTCCAGTTCGAAGGAAACACCCTGGTGATGACGGACATCATGGGGGTCCCCCGCCGCCTCGAAGCAACAGTCAAAAAGATCGATCTGCTCGAAAACTATATCATCGTGGAAATGTCCTGATCTCCGCGCATCGTCCACAGAATTATTCACAGTACGACAAACGCCCTCCGGGATGGGCCGGGGCGCATAAGACAGTTTTATAGTTTTCAGAAATGGCATGATTTTCGGGTCATGCCATTTCCTGTGTCATCAGTTCACTCAGCGGGATGAACCCAATCAAATCATAGCAGA
>JAFZRG010000233.1 GCA_017619985.1 Bacillota bacterium
GGTCATCCTCGAAGACCAGCACGTCGTACTGATCGGCCAGTTCGGCGATCTTCTTTCTTCTCTCGAGGGTCAGCGTTCTGCCGGACGGGTTCTGGAACGTCGGGATGACGTAGATCATCTTGGGCTTGTACTGCTGGATCTAATTTTCGAGGTCATCCATGCACATGCCGTCCTCGTCCATCTCGACGCCGATGCACTTCGCTTCGAACATCTCGAACGTCTCGACCGCGTGTACGAACGTCGGTCTCTCGACCAGCACCACGTCGCCCGGGTTGATGTAGATCTGGCAGGTCAGGGAGATGGTCTCCAGACCGCCGGTGGTGATCATGGTGTGATCCGCGTCGGTCTTGACGCCCTTCGGCGCAAGCAGTTCGTCGACGATGATCTCACGAAGATCCTTGACGCCGAGCAGCGGACCGTACTGCAGGGATTCCACGCCTCTGGAATCTCTGGTCAGCACTTCGTTGGCGATCTCTCTGACGATCTCTACGGGCAGCGCTTCCTTCGCGGGAGCGCCGATGCTCAGGGAGATCAGTTCGGGATCGGCAAGGGAGTTGAACAGGCCTCTGACGACCTCGGCAGATCCTGCCATGGTGTGTATTCTTTGTGCAAATTTGCTGCTGCTATCCATATAAAGTACCTCCTATTGCTCGGGGTCCTGTCGCCGGGCACCCTTCCCTACTCCTTCGCTTACGCTCAGGGCAGGGCCCTTCCCTCGGCGCCACCCCTCGCAAAACAAAACTTTTTTACATGTTTATCTTATCACAAAAAAATACCATCGAAAAATCAATGGTATTAATTATTGTTATAAATCTTTTGAGTCGAGCACGATGGTGAACGGGCCGTCGTTGACCAGGCTCACCTTCATGTCGGCGCCGAATTCGCCGCGCTGTACGTTCGGGCAGTACGTCTTCGCCTGCTCGATGATGTAATCGTACATGTCGCTGGCCATGTCCGGCGCACCCGCGTCCGTAAAGGATGGCCGGTTGCCCTTTTTGCAGTCCGCGTACAGCGTGAACTGGGAGATCAGCAGCAGGCTGCCGCCCACGTCCGCGAGAGACAGGTTCGTCTTGCCGTTCTCGTCCTCGAAGATGCGCAGGTTGCACATCTTGCGCACCATCTTGTCCGCGGTCTCCTTCGTATCGGAATCCGCGACGCCGATCAGGACCATGTGGCCTTTGCCGATCTCGCCGCGCACCGCGCCGTCTATCGTCACCTTCGCTTCGGTGACCCTCTGGATGACAAACTTCATGGAATACCGCCTTTACTTGATCTCGTAGGGATTGGGCAGGCCGTTGAGCGCCAGGTAGCACGCTTCGATCGAGGTCCGCAGCTGTTCGTTGGCCGACAGCGTCGTGCAGAAGGCCATGTGCTGCAGCAGGGTCACCTCGGGGAACTGCTCGAGCGCCGCGATGTGCGCCGGCACCTCCTTGCCGCGCTGGTCGCAGTAGTAATAGCCGGATTCGTTCTCGATGACGTCCAGCACCGCGCCGTGCAGTTTGCCGTTTTTCAATGCGTCTATCAGGGCCCAGGTATCGATCAGATCGCCGCGGGCCGTGTTGACGATATAGGCGGTCGGCTTCATGAGGGCCAGCTTTTCCGCGTTGATCAGGTGATGGTTCTCCGGGCTCGCGAACGCGTGCAGCGTGACGATGTCGGAGCGCTGCAGCAGCTCGTCCATGGAGACGTATTCGCAGAATTCCTTGAGTTCCTCGTTCGGATAGATATCGAAGCACAGGATCTTGCACTCGAAGCCGCGGAGGCGCTTCGCCACGCACTGGCCGATCTTCCCCGCGCCGATGATGCCGACAGTCAGCTCGGACAGATCCTGGCCGCGGTTCTGGTTGATGCGGAAATCGCGGGTCCGGTAGCCTTCGAGGATGGTATGCACCCTTCTGGCGCACATCAGGATGCACATCACGGCGTAACTGGCTACGCTCTGGGGCGGATAGACCGCGTGATGGATGCCGATGCCCCAGCGCTTGGCCGCTTCCCTGTCGAAGTGGTCGAAGCCCACGGACTGGGTCACGACGTGCTTGACGCCGGCCTCTTTGAACGCTTCGAATTCCGGATCGCTCGTGGGATGCGGGATGGAGATGACCGCGTCGAATCCCTGCCCCTTCAGCGCTTTATAGTCCTCGAGGCTGGGCTGGTCCTCCGTCGCTTCATAATCGAGTCCGTATCCTTTGAAAATCTCGTCCAGGTATTTTTCCTGTGCGGCCTGTTTGCAGTAGAGTTTGACCTTCATGTTGCCGTTCCTTTCGTTTGTCGCTTTATCGCTTTTATGCAGTAAAGCATACCACAAAACGATCAAATATAAAAGAGCCTTGTGTAGACCATGCCCAGCGCTTCGCGGATAAAATAGCGGAGCTTGTACGCCGGCAGGCTCGTCGGCGCGGGATACGTGCCGAAATCGTAGTCGAGCAGGTGCCTGCCCACGTAGCGGGCGCGGCACAGGTGGTATTCGCTCGAGACGATCACGATCCCCTGTGTGCGCCAGTCTGCCCCGCAGTCCTGTTCGATGAGCGCGCAGGAGAAGCGCAGGTTTTCGCGCGTGTCGTCGGCTTCGCATTCCGCGATGACCCGCTCAGGGTCAACGCCCTTCTCGATGAGCCAGTCGCGCATGCATTCGCCTTCGGAGACGTGCTCGTCCGGGCCCTGCCCGCCGGTCACGACCGCCCTGCAGTCCGGATGGTCTTCCAGATAGCCGTACGCTGCGCGCAGCCTGTCGTCCAGCGCCCGGGAGGGTCCCCAGGGGTCCACCTTCGCACCGAGCACGATGATGTAATCCGCGTCTTCGTAATCCTGTCCTTTGCTTGCGCGGATCACGAGAGATTCGGAGATGCAGAACGTGACGATGCCGACCAGGATGACTGCTGCCAGAATGCCGAGCACGACCTTGATTGCCCTCTTCATCCCGCGGTCCTGGAGTAGACCAGGTTCATGCCGGTGGGATCGGTGCTGCGGGAGCTGTCCTCCCATTCGTACCAGGTGACGTACAGCATGTCGCGGTCCAGGTCGGGCCGCAGCTGCATCTGCCAGGTGCCGTCGTCGTTCTCATAGACGACCACCCAGTCATCCGCGTCCGTGCCGTCCGCCTTGCTGTCGGAGACCATCTTCATTTCCGTGAAGAGATACGGGCCTCTGGGATCGTTCTCGTTGCTGTAGTCCGCGTAGAGCTGGCCGTCGCTTAAGATCTCCAGCTCTCCCATATTCAGACCGGCGCCGCCGTACGTGATGCCGTCGTCGTTCCAGGCGGACTGCAGGTACCAGGTGCCGAAGAGATCCCAAAAGCTCGGGAAATAAGGCACTTCCTCGTCTTCGAAGTAGATCTTCGCGCCGCCCGCGCCTGCCGCGTAGAAGCTGTAATAGGGATCCGTAACGAGCGATTCGAACAGTTCGCTATTCGGCGCGACGGAAAACTCTTCCCAGGAATACGTCAGGCCCGTCTTCAGCGCGTCGTCCGTCTTCTCCGTGTCCTCACCCAGCGACCACCAGCCGATGTGGCAGACCTGTTCGTCGTAACCGGAGAACCGTTCGGAGACCGCGTTCACATAGCCTTCTCCATCCAGTTTCTGATCGACGTCTCCGCCGGGATAATAATAGATGTGATTTTCGTTCACGCCATCGCCGTTCGTATCCTCGTCCATCATCATGCACCAGGCGATGTCGCCGGCTTCCACGCCGTCCTCACCGAGGGAGAGATAATCCAGCACATGATACGCCTGGTAGTTGGAAGCCTGGACGGGTCCCATGTAGATGTCGTCGTTCGCGATCAGATAACGTCCTTCCTGGCCGATATACATGCGGAAGTCGTCCTGGTCGACGAGATCCGGATGGGAGTTCCCTTCTCCGTATTCGAACGCAAGTTCCTTCAGTTCCTTGCCGTCTTCGCTGACCGCGAAGAACGTATCCGTGGACCACCAGTCATCGCCGGGCACGCAGCGGATCAGTTCCAGACGGCCGTTCCCGTCCAGGTCCGTGACCGCATAGAACGGCGTATACTCTTTGTCATCGGGCAGCCACTGGTCTTTGCTGGCGACGATCAGGGCAATCTGGTCTTCCGCAGACGGCGCCTCCGGCTCTCTCGTGCCGCTTTCGGAAGACGAGCAGGCCGCAAGGCCGAAAACGAGCGCTAACGCCAAAATCATGCTGAAAAACTTCTTCATATCAACCCACCCCATTCGTAAATACCATATCGGTGATAGACGGATCCGCACCAGGATCTTCTTCGCTCCACCAGTACCATTTGACGTACAGCCGGCCGTCCTCGGGACCGATGTACGCCTCGAAGCGGTTCAGCCCGTCGTCCGTGCCGAACACGACCATCCAGTCGGCGGCGGCGCCTTCCGGCGGGGCATCCGTCACTTCCGGATCTTCCGCTTCGCCCGGTTCCAGCCCGTCGCCCCAGACGCCGTCATCTGCCATCGCGAGGGGCATGCCTTCGATCTCGATGGGACTGCGGGCATCTGCTATGTCGTTCAGGCTGAAGGACACCATGCCGTCCTGCCCGATGATCATATGGCCTTCGACGCCGTCCACAGCAGCGATCCTGGTCTCCAGTTCCGTACCGATCCCATACAGCATCCAGTAATCCGGCAGGCTCTCGATGCCGTAGACGATCGCAGCCTTTTCGCCGTTCTCGTAGATCTCGTCATAGAAGGACGACGGCGCGACGAACAGCGACTCGAAATCCGCCATGTCCTTGCGGTATCCGAACGCGCTCCAGGAATCCGCCAGGCCGGCAGGAATGTCCACTTCGCTCTTGCGGGCCGCTTCGTCGAACTGCTTCCAGCTCAGATCCATCACGTAGCGGTCATAGGCGTAGCCGAAGAAATCGTCCGCGGAAGCGGCGAACGCTTCGGGGGTCAGTTCCTCTTCCTCGTCGCCGGACGCGTAGTAATAGGCGTGCATCTCGGGCTCGCCGTCGCCGTTGGAATCCTCCGCCAGCACGAGACAATAGGAAATGGTGCCCGCATTCACGACGCCTTCCCGCAGCACGATAAAGTCCTCGTAGTAATAGTTTTCCGCGTAGCCGTTCGCCATCTGGTCTCTGGCCACGATGAAGTTGCCGAGTTCGCCCTTATACGCGCGGAAACTGTCGCTCCAGCCCAGATCCGCTTCGCTCTGCGCACCGTCCAGGTCGTATGTGACCGGTTCCAGCTTGGAGAAATCCGCGCTCACTTCCCAGAACCGCGTCGAAGTGAACTGTCCCGTGCCTTCGGTCACGGTCGAGATCAGTTCCAGGCGGCCGTTCTCATCCATATCGGTGACCGCGTACATCATAGTATCCGCCTGCTGGCTCGTATCCAGCCAGAGGTCGCGGTTCTCCGCGATCAGCTTTACCTGGTCGGCGGGATCGGAACTCGCCTCCGGCTGTTCTTCCGGCGGCTGCTCCGGGCCCTGCTGTGACCTCGAGCAGGCTGCCAGCGAAAAGACCAGCGCCAGCGCGAGCAATATGCTTAACAGTTTTTTCATTCTATCCTCCCATACCCTCGGGATATATCAACTCAGTATAGATTATACCACAAAAACAAGCCCGGCCGCATCGCGGGCACATCTTATCAACAGCCGTCTATTATGATGCTTTGCTGTTGATTATTCAACACGATAAACATATGATAGAGAAAACGGAAAGGCAGGAACAGTCATGCATAAGAACTCGGACGACAGAAGAGCAAAAAGATCGAGAAGACTGCTGAAAGAAGGTCTGCTGACCCTCATGCAGGAGAAGCGTTTCCACGACATTTCCGCAAGGGACGTCACGGAGAGCGCCGATCTCAACCGGGGAACGTTTTATCTGCACTACCCCGATACGCTGGCGCTGCTGGAGAGCATCGA
>JAFZRG010000234.1 GCA_017619985.1 Bacillota bacterium
GCAGTCCGTCAGAGCGCCTTCTTCATACAGCTGCAGCGCGAGATTCAGATCCGCGTACGCGCGCTGGAACTTGTGCTCCTGCGGCGCGAAGAGGTGCGGCAGACCGCTGGTCTCCAGTGTTTCGCGGAATGCGTCGCAGCCGTCTCCGTAAAACACGCAGATACGGCCGTCCGTGCAGAGCGCGCGCAGTTTTTCCAGGTACTCCGGCACGTCGTACGCGCCGTCCTCCAGCAGGGCTTCTCTGCTTCCGGGCAGGTAGACGCCTGCATAGACCTGGCTGCGCCGTGCGTCGAACAGCGGGCAGACGAGAGGCTGCGCGCCTTCGGGAAAGCCCTCGAACGAACCGTCCGCGCAGTCGCAGAACGCGAACGAAGCCAGGGTCGGAACGCTGATGACAGGCTTGTTCCAGACCTGCGCGAACGCCTTGGCTGTCGCCATGCCGATGCGGATGCCCGTAAAGGAACCGGGTCCGCGCGACACCGCGATGGCGTCCAGATCTTCGGGTTCGAACCGCGCCGCGGCGAGGATCTCCTTCACCATGGGCGCGATCTCCTCGAGATGCGAGTAATGCGTCTGGTTGACCAGCTCGAGAATGCCCTCTTCGCGGGTCACGCCATCCACAGAAGGGCCCGTACAGCCGGAAAGCGCGACGGAAGCCAGCGGGCCGGTCGTTTCGATCGCCAGGATCACCGCTCTATGCTGCATATCCGTTCTCCTTCCCCGTCTCCGTACGCCAGTCGTACCGTGACCGTGCCTTCCGGCAGCAGGTCTTCGATCAGGTCCGCCCATTCGATGAGGCAGACGCCGCCCTTGTGGAAATAGTCCTCGAGGCCGATCTCGAACAGTTCGTCCTCGTCGTTGACCCGGTACACGTCAAAGTGATACAGGGGCAGACGGCCGGTCTCGTATTCCTGCACGATCGTAAACGTCGGGCTCGTGAGCGTTTCGGTCACGCCAAGACCCCGCGCAACGGCTTTCGCCAGCGTGGTCTTGCCCGTGCCGAGGTCGCCGATGAGCGCATAGACCTGGTTCGGCTCCATCTGAGCCGCCAGCTTCGCGCCGAGCGCCCGCGTATCCGTTTCATTTTTCAAAACGATGCGTTTTTCCATGCTTGATTATGTTACCATAAAAGCAGGGCAAAAGAAAGGTCTGCCGCTGCGGAGCAAGGAGAGAAAGATGTTCAACGCAAAAGAAGGAAAAGTTCAGTACGGCAACGCATCCGCGGATTACGTCGTCTTCGGCAAAGGTAGCCGCGACCTCGTGCTGATCCCCGGACTCGTGCTGGGCTTAAAACGGCTGCGCGGCACTGGCAGGCAGCTGGCGTTCTCGTACCGGCTGTTCGCAAAGGACTTCCGCGTCTGGTGTTTCGACCACCGGGACGGCCTGCCGCAGGACGTGACCGTGAAAGATCTCGCGGACGATCTGGCGGAAGCCATGCAGGCGGCCGGCATACGGCAGGCGGACGTGCTGGGCGTGTCCCAGGGCGGTATGGTCGCGCAGTATCTGGCCCTGGATCACCCGCAGCTCGTGCGGAAGCTCGTTCTCGGCGTGACCCTCTGCGAAAACAATCCTGTCGTCGAAGGCTGCATCGCGGACTGGCTGAGTTTGCTCGAAACGAAGGGCATGAAGGCCATGGCGCTGGATTCGTTCAAGCGGACGTATTCGGACAAATATCTCGCGACCTGGAACTTCTTCCTTCCCTTCCTCGCCGACAGCGTGAAAAAAGCAGACCCGCAGCGCTTTACGGCGCTGGCGAAGGCCTGCCTGACCTGCGATACCAAAGACCGTCTGCCCGAGCTCACCTGCCCCATCCTCGTGCTGGGCGGGAGGCTCGATAAGATCGTCGGCCCGGATGCCTCCGAAACGATCGCGCGGCAGCTCGGCTGCGAATGCCACGTCTACGAGGACCTCGGCCACTCCGCCTACGAAGAGGCGAAGGACTTCAACAAAAGAGTGTACCGCTTCCTGACGGCTTAAACTCCCCTACAGCACGATGATGCGCACGCGGAACGACGTGGCGTTCCGGTCGTTGGAGAACGTCACCGTAGTGATGCCCGGATGCTCCGGGACCACCTCCAGCTGCGTCGTCTTGCCGTACCAGACGTTTTCGGAGAAACGGATCGATGCGGCGTCGGAATCCTGCTCCGTGAGGACGCCGAGCGATCCGGTATAATCGATGGTGAGCGTCATCGGACGGGGCGGGTCATCCCGGCGCATCACGATGAGTTTCTCGCTGGCGTAGAACAGCGGGGAACCGTATCCTGCGTCTTCGCTCTCCAGAAATTCGCAGGTCTCGTGAAAGCGGTCGCGGTAGCGCTCGAACGGGATGCAGGCGGTATGCAGTTCGCGTTCCACGTCGCCGGACGTGAAGATCCCGGAATCGATCTCGGAGGGTAAAACGATATTCGAAGCTGCCCGGTAGAGCATGTCGATAAACGTGATCACGCACAGCAGCGCGACGATCAGGATCATGGCGATCACGGGCTTCGGCAGGACCGGCGCGACGGTCACGGCCTTATCGGCCGCTTTTTTTATGGCCGCAAACACCGGATTTTCCGGGGCCTGCGCAGGCTTCTGCTCCTGCGCTTTTTCCTTCTTCTCCTGCGCCTCCTCTTTTTTCTGCGCAGCATAAGACTCCCTCTGCAGAAACTCCTTCAGATCCCTGTCGTACGCGGCTTTTTTCTCCGGGCCCTTCAGGGTCTTGTAGGCTTCGTTCAGCAGCTGGGTGCGCTCGAGCGCGATATTCGCGTTCACGTTCCCCTTGTCGGGGTGGAAATACAGGACCTGCTCCTTATACGCCCTGCGGAGCTCCTGGGGCGAATCGCTGAACCGGGGGAGCCCCAGGATCGCGTAATAGTCCTGCATCTGTTCTTTCTGCGTCATGCGTCTTTCCTGTGCTGCAAGAATAAAATGACAGTACCATTATCGCACAAGTTTTACTCCGGGTCACGAAAAAAGAGAGCGCCGGAGCGCTCTCTCTTAAGTGGCTTGATTCGAATTACTCGATGATCTCGACGACGACGCCGGAAGCAACCGTTCTGCCGCCTTCGCGGATAGCGAAACGCAGACCTTCTTCCATAGCGATCGGGGTGATCAGTTCGACGCTCATGACGACGTTGTCGCCGGGCATGCACATTTCAGTGCCTTCGGGCAGGGTCAGTGCGCCGGTAACGTCAGTTGTTCTGAAATAGAACTGGGGTCTGTAACCGTTGAAGAACGGAGTGTGGCGGCCGCCTTCTTCCTTCTTCAGAACGTAGACCTGGCCCTTGAACTTGGTGTGGGGATGAACGGAACCGACAGCTGCCAGGACCTGGCCTCTTTCGATCTCAGTTCTCTGAACGCCACGGAGCAGAACGCCGATGTTGTCGCCTGCAACGCCCTGATCGAGCAGCTTGCGGAACATTTCAACGCCGGTAACGACGACCTTTCTCTTTTCGTCCTTCAGACCGACGATCTCAACTTCGTCGGAGACCTTGATGACGCCTCTCTCGACACGACCGGTAGCAACGGTGCCGCGGCCGGTGATGGAGAATACGTCTTCAACAGGCATCAGGAAGGGCTTGTCGGTGGGTCTTTCGGGTTCGGGGATGTACTCGTCGACAGCGTCGAGGAGTTCCATGACCTTGTCAGCCCATTCGCAATCCGGATCCTGCAGAGCCATCAGCGCGGAACCTCTGATGATCGGGGTATCGTCGCCGGGGAACTCATACTGGTCGAGCAGTTCTCTGACTTCCATTTCGACGAGGTCGAGCAGTTCTTCGTCGTCGACCA
>JAFZRG010000235.1 GCA_017619985.1 Bacillota bacterium
ACGCTGGACATCCCCCTCGTGCTCACCTATCACACGAAATTCGACATCGATATCGCCAACGCCATCCGTTCCAGGCTGCTGCAGGAAGAGGCGCTGCGCGTCCTCGTGCAGAACATCTCCGCCTGCGACGAGGTCTGGGTCGTCAGCCGCGGCGCCGGCAAGGCTCTGCACAGCATCGGTTACGAAGGCGAAACGGTCCTCATGGAAAACGGCGTGGATGTGCCCAGAGAGCGGGTCACGCGGCAGGACGTCGAGGAAACGGTCAAAGGATATGACCTCCCGGAAGACGTCCCCGTCTTTCTGTTCGTCGGAAGGCTGATGTGGTACAAAGGGATACGGATCATCCTGGAAGCGCTGGCAAAACTGCAGGCGGAAGGTTCCGAATTCCGCATGGTCTTCGTCGGCGGCGGAGGCGACGAAAAGGAGATCAGAGCACTGACGGAACATTTAGGGCTGACCCCGAAAACCGTGTTCACCGGCCCCATCCACGACCGCGACCAGATCCGCGCCTGGTATTGCCGGGCGGACGCGTTCCTCTTCCCTTCCACGTTCGATACGAACGGCCTCGTCGTGCGCGAAGCGGCAGCCTGCAGCCTGGCGTCCGTGCTGATCCAAGGCAGCTGCGCGGCAGAAGGGGTCACGGACGGAAAAGACGGCTGGCTGATCGAAGAAAACGCGGACGCCCTCGCGGCAAAACTGAGAGAGTTGATGCAGCAGCCGGACGCCATGCGGCGCGCAGGGGAACACGCGGCGGAAGACCTGTATCTTTCCTGGTCAGACGCCGTCGACCGCGCCTGGGAACGCTACGGGACCGTGATCGACAACTACCGCTGCGGCCGCTATCCCCGCAGCCTCCGCATGACGGACGGCATCATGGCCGCGAACGGCGCGCTGATGGAACTGTTCGCCGAGATGGAGGAAATGCGCAGGTCCGTGAACGAGCAAATCAAAAAGCCGCTGGATCGCTTCAGCGGCTGGTTTGGGTTATAGATTCTTCTCTTTATTATATTTATTTCGCTCTCAGCTTTTCGAGCACCCCCGAAAACAGCTGCAGCAGCGCGTAGCTCAGAAGGACGCCTCCGAGGATGTCCGTGAACCAGTGCACGCCCGAGATCAGACGGCCGATCACGGAGACGATCATCAGCACGAGGCAGAGATTCTGCAGCAGCGCTGCTGTTTTTTTATCCTTCACGTAATCCTTTACGAGCATGGCGATGGCGCCGAAGATGACCATCGCCAGCACCGTGTGCGACGACGGGAACGAAGCTTCCGGCACGGTCTCCCCCTCCATCAGCACCGGACGGCAGTTCACGACGACTTTTTCGAACAGCACGTAGATGATCCCCAGCAGGACGAACAGTCCGCCGAGCGCCAGGATGGGCTTGTCGACCTGTCCGAGGCTTTTTCTTTCGATCAGCTGCTTTAAGCCAATAACGGCGAAGATCAGCCCGCAGAGGATCGCCAGATACCCTAAGTAATTCGTGATCTTATACCAGATCATATACACGCCGACCAGGTTATGCACCGCTCCGTTCAGATGCGACAGGCCGATGGCCTTGTTCGCAGGCCCGATCACAGCGAGGTCGATACTCGTCACCAGCGCGATCAGAAGGATGAACAGCGCAAAGCTGATGCAGGCTTTTCCGACTTTTTTTCTCATGGATCTTTCCTCCCAAAACTGCCCTTATTATACCGCGCGCGATAACGGTTGCCAACCCTTGGCGGCCGTAGTATTCTTAAAGGGAAATGGCAGACACAAAAAAGGAAAAACCGAATCAAAACGCCCGCAAAAAGCGCATCTTCGAGGTCATACAGATCGGCAACGTTTCGGACACGCCGAGCCGCGCGTTCGACTATATCCTGACCGCCGCCATCATTCTGAACATCATCCTGATGTTCATGCAGACGTTCGAGGTATTCGCTCCTTACATGGGTCTGATCGACGCGCTGGAGAAGATCACCGCAGGTTTCTTCTGCGTGGAATATATCCTGCGTCTGTGGACAGCGGACCAGCTGTATCCGAAGGAAAAGAGCTCCCTCGCGGCAGCCTGGCGCTTCGCGACCTCCGTGGACGGCATCGTGCTTCTGCTCACCATCCTGCCCTTCCTGGCGCTCTCCGGCTTCGTGGTGTTCCGCATGCTGCGCGTCGTGCGCATCCTGCGGCTGTTCAAGGTCAACCAGACGTTCGACTCATTCAACGTCATCACGTCGGTCCTGTACGACAAGCGCAACCAGATCCTGTCGTCCTGCTTCATCATCATTATCTTAATGCTGGCAGCGTCACTCTGCATGTACAGCGTCGAACACGAGGCGCAGCCCGAAGCGTTCGCGAACGCGTTCTCCGGCATCTGGTGGAGCATGTCCACGATCTTCACGATCGGGTACGGCGACGTGAGTCCGGTGACCACGCTGGGGCGCTTCCTGGGCATCATCATCTCGTTCCTCGGCGTCGGGGCCGTGGCCATTCCGACAGGCATCATCTCCGCCGGTTTCGTGGAGCGCTACCAGGAGATGCAGTCCGGCGCGGATTCCAGAGACCTGAACATCCAGACGCTCTATGTGGACATGGACAGCAAATGGCTCGGCAAAACGGCTGCTGAGATCGAAGAGGAATTCGGCGTGGCCATCCTGCTGGTGCAGCGCGGCAAGGCCAAGTTCCTTCCGGGAGAAGACTTCAGGGTCGCCAAGGGCGACGCGCTCGCGGTGCACCGCATCAGCGCGGAAGGTTCGGCCGGCGAGAAGGAAACGATATAAGCAAAAAACTGAAAAACCGCCCTTCCGGGCGGTTTTTGTTATTCCGCAAACGCGTTTCTGCGCTGTTTTCGCAGGAACCATATCGCTTCTTTTACGCTGATCTTTTCGAGGTCCGGCACAGGCTGCGTCAGATCCCAGGCGTCCTTCCGGCGCTGCGCAGTCTTCTTGATCTGGGCGAAGAACAGATCCGCGTCCCGCAGCGTGCCGAGCATCTGCACACCCGCAAGGCGTCCGTCTTCGAAGAGCAGCCGGCGGAACACGCCGTCCTTTTCCTCCTGAAGCACGTAAGGGTCGCCCGCGAGCTGATCTTCCGTCTTGCCGAGGGCGAGGATGGAAAGACCGCCCTTGTTCGTCAAAAAGACCGCTGCCGATGGCTGGAAGATCTTCTCCTGACCCGCCGCATTGGACCCGGCCGCGATGCCGCCTCTCTGCGCCGGTTCCCAGAACAGGTGCAGCGCCGGCTGGGCAGTCAGAAGGTCCGTCGATTCCGCGCAGTCACCGCAGGCGTAGACGTGAGGCGCGCTCGTGCGCATCATTTCATCCACGCGGATACCGCCGGTCTCTCCGAGCGCGATGCCGGCGTCCTTCGCCAGCTGTACGTCCGGACGCATGCCGATGCCCCAGAGCACAAGGTCGCACGGGATCGTCCGCTTCGAAGTGACCACGCCTTCCGCCTTCGCTTCTCCGAGGACGGCCTGC
>JAFZRG010000236.1 GCA_017619985.1 Bacillota bacterium
ACAGACCGCCGCCGGAGTTCAGCAGGCGGGACAGATTCTCGCCCGAAGATACGGTCTTGGCCGTGGTCACATCGTCGCCTTCTACGAGCACGCTTCCCGTGATGAGCACTTCCGCCAGGCCGATGTGAATCGGCGTGCCTTCGATGACCATCTGATCCAGCGCGCGCACGTTCGTGCGGCCCGCTTCACCGGCTTTGGCCGTCAGCTTTCCGATGCGCCACGTGCCCGGCGTCGTGCCTTCCTTGTGCTTCGGTTCGAATTCGACCCAGCGCAGTTCAGCCATGCCCGGAACGAGCATCTTGACCGTATCCACGCTGCCCGCTTCGAAGCCTCTGCCGGATCTCACGAACGGACGGATGTCCGGATAGTATTCCTCGCGCAGGATGCCGTAGATATCGTAATAGCCGACCGTCATGCTGATCGGTTCCTTCGTTCCGCTCAGCGACGTCGCGTCGTCTGTCGCGGTCTCGATCTCCATCTCCAGCAGGCCGACCGCGCCGCTGAACGGCAGGCGCGTCGACGTGGATTTCGGGGTCACGGGCTCCTGGACGCTGTATTCGTTCAGGACGTTGCCCTCCATATCCATGTTCAGGACGTAGATGCCTTCGACCGGCACCTCGACCCCGCCCAGGGATACCAGGCTGACGCCGGCGATCTCCGACACGGCGCCCGCATCGAAGTTCATCTCGATGAGCTGGCCCGGTTCGATCGAACTGACGCCCAGATCGCTCAGATAGACGTATCTGCTGCGCAGCACCTGAGAGCCCGGATGGTCCGGACGGAAGAACAGCGCGACGGCCAGATCCTTCGTTTCAGGTTCCAGGTTCTGCGATGCGGCAGCCGTAGTCACCTGCAGATAGACCTTCTGCTTGTGCGGATAGCCTTCCGCATCCGAGATCGTCATGGACGCACCGATGTCCGCGTTGCCGACGCTGCCGAGGTAGTACGTCTCCATCAGCACGCCGCTGCGGATCCGCTGCAGGATGCCGTAACGGATGGGCGACTGCAGGATGCGCGCGGATTCGGATTTGACGTCCACGCCGTCCAGCGTCATGAAGTTCTGCGCGTTCAGGCCGAGCGCGTAGAAGACCGGGCTTCCGTCGGAAGCGACGCCGAGCTGCATCGACCCGGTCGCGGTCTGTCTGGGCAGCAGGTTCGACGCGTCGGTAAAGCGGATGGCCGCCGTCAGGTCGTAATCCTTCGGGTTCGCCGAAGTATCGGCCGTGGACGGATACAGGAAAAGATTGAACGTATCGTCCTTGGACTTCGGCTCTCTCGCGATCGTGCTCGCCCAGGTGCTCGCCTGCGCGTTGTATTCCACAGGTCTTAAGTCGAACGCGAAATCGAAGCTTTCGACCGCCGTCTCCTGCAGTTTTCTGTAGATGTCGAAGTGATGGACCAGATTCTCGTCCCGGTTCCAGGTCGTGATCAGCTTCGGGTCCTCGCCGTCCGCGTAGCGGAACGCGTATTCGCCGTACGCATTGATATACCGTGTGCCGGTGCCGCGGACCATGTAGATGTCCACGGAGGTGATGTTCCAGTCGGTCACGACGTCGCTGCGTACCGTGAAGGTCATGTCGACGAACTCGTACAGATCCTTGACGTTCACGTAGAAGTAATCGACCGTGGACGGACGGAACTGGTATGCGGGATCGCTCACGTAGTAATCCACGTTGCCGTCCTCGCCTTCCAGAGCGACCGTTCTGACCTTCTTTCCCGTACGTCCCGCGTACTCGTTCATTAGTTCGATGCCGTCGAGGTTCGTGACAGGCTGGAGGTTTCCGTCAGAATCGAAATAGTTGTACGCGATCTGCAGACCGCCCGCCAGGATCTCGTTCTTCGCGACGGCAGTCTCGCCGTCCTTGCCGATGCCGCTGGTATTCGGATACGGGCCTGTCGTGACCGCGACCAGGAATTTCGCCGTGTAGCTGGATTCCGTGATGAGATACGTCGAGCACAGTTCGCTTATCGTGTGACCTTCTGCGCCTTTGATGCTGGTGACCTCGCCGGGATCCTGGTATTTGATGCTGACCCAGGAACCCTTGCCGTCCTCGCCGGTGCAGTCCGCGACCCAGGTGGGACTGAACGCGTCGTTGGTCTCCTTCATGACCTCGATGCTCTTGATCTTCAGCTTATCGTAGATGTCGCCGTTGCCGTCCTGGTTGTCCGGAAGGACGCGGATGGACACCAGTTCGCCGTAGTCCTGGCTCGTGGTGATCTTGAACTGCGTCTTCGTGCCGGTGCGGAACGCGTCGCCTACGATCTGCTGGTTCGCCAGCGTGCAGCCGCTCTTGCCGCTTTCGAAGACGAGCTGGAAGTAGAACAGGTTGCGGGATCCGCAGTCGTCGTCTTCCGCGTTCGTCTTGTCGCCGGCCACGTTGACCGTCACGTCGTAGATGCAGCGTTCCTTCGTGAAGCCGAAGTTCTGCTGCGTATCCGCGTACGTCATGTAGTGGCGGTACTGCGACCAGTCGATATCTTCCTGTCTGTCGACTTCGCTGCCTTTGCCGTCGTAGGTATGCGTCGTGTCGTCGTCCTGGACGAGGTTGCCCGCCTTCCACGTGCTTCCCGGCGCTGTCGGATCGGGCTGCGTGCTTCCCGGAGGATAGACGGTGCCGATCTCGAACGAAACGTTCGGCGCGATGACCGTACGGGAATAACGGACGTGAGACAGGAATCTCGGACCGCTTCCGTCAGCCATTTTTTCGGAACTCTTCACTTCTTCCCAGACCGTTTTGCGGCTGGTGTAATTCCCGACCTTGGCGATGCTGATGCCGCAGAACTGCCATTCGTCGTTGCCTTCCAGCTTGACGTTGACGCCGGTGAACTTATTGACGCCCTGCATCGGGACTATGAACTGGATCGTGCTCCCCTGGGACAGGCCGTACTGATACGCGAAGTCCACGACGTTGCCGGGCCAGTCGCCGTAGAACGAACGGACGTAATCTTTGACGTTATACGTGGTGCTCGTCGCCGGTTTTCCCTTCAGGTTCTCATAGTTGAAGGAGATCGTCAGATCGCTGACCGTACCAGCCGTCAGGACGTTGTCCGTGGACATGGTGATCAGATAGCGGTCCATCTGGTCCTCCGGCTTGAGGACAGGCGCGTGTTTGGATTCTGCCGTATAGTACGTCAGAGGGAGATTCTTCGGCGATGCCGGATCCACGAGAGTTCCGTCGACGGAAGTCGCCGTGCTGTAGCAGACCGGATTCAGTTCGCCGGGCGCGATATCGTACAGCAGCGTCGCGCCGTTCTCCCCTTCGAGATACGCGTTGCACGTCGCAGTGGTATATGCGGAGAAACTCAGCACGCGGATCTTTTCCTTATCGCTCGCTGCCGCTCTCTCCGCGCGCAGTTCGTTCGAACCTACGGGAGTCATATGCGTCTTCTCGATGGCAGCCTTCTCGCCGGTCACGATGCTGACGGTATTGATCTTCGCGCAATCCGGCAGCAGAGCCGGGATCACGATCGTATCGCCCTGCTGCGCGTAGCCGCAGATCGCGATATCGCCGGCCATTTCGTAGACCGGACCGAGCGTGTTTGCGATCAGGGGCAGAGAAATATCGCGCTGGCAGTCGAATATATCCGTGTAGCGGATGGTGAGCGCCGCGCATTCGCAGAACCGCTGCACGCTCAGCTTCGAACGGGCTCCCAGGCTGTAGCGCCCGGCCAGGCATTCGAAACCGCCGTCGCCCGAATCCGCCAGATCCAGGCGCAGCGCGACTCTCTGACTGTTCTGGGATTTATGTTCCATCCCCACGTGAATGGGCAGATGATACTTATCGGTAAAGGCCTCGCCTTCTCCGTCGTTCACGAGTACGACGCCCGCGGCGCCGCCCTTCTGATCCATGCCGACGATATTGAACGTACCGCCGCTGTTTTCCCAGCGGAAGATGCCTCCGCCGTTGTTCATGCCGACTTCCGCGGCGACTTTGCCCGCAAAGTCGATGTATCCCTTATCGGAGTACCAGCCGTACATGTCGAGCCCGTACAGCGTATCGACGCTGAAAATGCGGATGCCCTGGCAGACCCAGTCGCTGCGGGTATTCGTCTTCTTGCCGAAGATCTGGATCTTATCGAAATGCTTTATCTTTGCCGGCGCGGTGAACAGGAACTGGTCCGTCTGGACCGATCCCATGGCCTTGTTGGTATCCAGAGCGGGGATAGTATATCCGAGCAGCGTCTGGATCGAGCGGATCCTTCTCGTGCGGGACCCTGCCTGATTGGCGATCTCGTAGCCGCGTTCGATGGCGTCAATGCCGGGCATGATGATCTCCGAGCGCTTTCTGCCGTTCTCATCCGTATAATGCACGGCGAAATACATGACGTTGTCCGCCGTCGTTCCGCCGGTATTGGTGCCGGTGCTGACCTCCAGGATATAGGTGGCGTTCTGCGTTCTTCCTTCCGATACCGCAGCCTGAGCACCCAGGATGTCCCAGGACCGCGAAGCCGCAGCCGGAGTTTCGTCGTCCGCAAAGGCCGAGACCGGCAGCATCGTGACCGCCAGACAGGCTGAAAGTACCAGGGCGATCAGCCGTTTGTTCAGTTGTCCGAATCCTTTTCCTTTCATCCTTCTACTCCTGCGCTGCGCGGCGGCTTTCCCGCCTGCGTGCGGACTGTGTTTCAGCTTCCTTGACGAGTTCATCCAGCGTGATGACCGCTGTCTGCGTTCCGTTGGCCTTCATGCGTTCGAAGACGGTCATGCTCTGCAGGCTCTCTGCGAAGCGGCAGAACGAACTCATGAAGTCATCGTCGTCCTCTTCTTCCTCTTCCTCAGACGTGAATCCGTCTTCTTCTTCATCCGCATCTTCGGAACCGTCCCAGACGGGTTCTTCCTCGCTGTCTTCGAACGAATCTTCGTCCTCGCTCCCGAAGTCGAACAGAGTGAACAGGCCGCCGTCCGTCTCCTCTTCGCCGTATCCTTCTTCGTCCTCCGCGGACAGGACAGGCTCTTCGAAGTCCGGTTCGGGTTCTTCCGGCTTCTGTCCGGATCTCAGCTGCTCGAACTCTTCTCTTAAGCGGCGGATCTCGTCGTCCTTCTCCTGCAGACGTTTCTCGAATTCCGCGGATAGACTGTCGGAAGGCGGCGCCTGTTCCCGCAGGGCTGCGGAAGGCAGCGGCGTATCCGCAGGTTTTCCTTCCGCGGCGTTCGCCATGCGTCCGAGGGCGTCCGCGATCATGCTGAACACGGCCATCTCGGATCCTGCCGGGGCGCCTTTCGCCAGCATATCCACCGGCGCCGTCGCCACTTCGAGGCCTTTGCTGAGATCTCTGCCGGTCTCTTCTTCGTCTTCGTCCGAGATCGACAGCAGGACCCCTCCGAAAGGCTCCAGATCGGCCTGCAGCGCCTCGTATTCGTCTTCGTCGTATATATTCAGGGTCACGCCGCTTCTCGCCGCAGAGGCGCTGTTTTCGGCCTCAGGCAGCAAATAGGAATTCCCGTCGAGCATGGCTTGTTCGCGGGCCTCGCGGCTGACGCCGACGAACTGTTCCCAGTTGGCGTCGCCCTGCTCGCCCGTGAAGTAGCGGCTCTGGTAATTCCTCTGCTCGAACATCTCGGCGATGCCCGGCGCCGTGTCGACGGTGAACGAGGAACGGCTGGTGGGGCTCATGACCACAAAGGCCTGCCCTCTGGGCGCCTGGATGATCTGCTCCTGTTCCGTCTCGTTGATGCCGCCGGCGTTCTCGTAGAGCTTCACCAGGTCCTGCATGTCGTTCGGGGCGAGCGAGAAGATGAAGCTGTACTGGCAGGCGTTGATGATGGCCGTGGATTTGCGCGCGATCTCCTCGGATCCCACGAAGTCCTTGATGTTCTGCGTGATGACGATCTGCATGCCGTTGTACTTACGGATGCGCTTCGCCAGCTGGAACATGAAGTCCAGCGCGATCGGGAATTTCGTGTCGATGAAGACGTGCGCTTCGTCGATGACGACCACGATCTTCCGGTTCGCGTGATATTTCGTATTGTAGTCCCTGTTCTTGATGATCTCGTTGTCGATGTACTTCAGGACCATCAGCATCTGGGCGTTCGCGATCGTCTGGTTGCGGTTCGCCAGCATGGACTGGAAGTTGAACACCGTAAAGTTCTCGTCGGTGGTGATGGTGCTCGGGCCGTTCCAGATGTTGGCGTTGCGGCCGCCGGTGGAGAACTTGGAGATGTAGTTCATCAGCGTGCGCAGCAGGTCCCTCGTGAACGGGTTGTCGCTGTTCTGGAACTCCTGCAGCACTTCGTCGTACAGGTCGTCGAAGATCGGATAATCTTCGGGAGACAGCTTCGACAGATCCGTTTCCGCGGTGATGTCCTTGCCCAGGTACATGTGATCCACCAGCGTGTTCAGATACTCCATGGCGTCCTTTTCGCAGTCCGGCATGATCTGCTTGAAGAACTCTTCCAGGAACTGCAGGTGCGTGGCGTAGCTGCCCGCGGGACCCGTATCGCCTGTTTCGTCGTCTTCGAGCGCCGTGATGATGTGGAACGGATTCAGACGGCCGTACTGGGCGTTGCCCACGTTGATGATCTGTCCGTGCAGGTTCTGTGCCAGCTCGGAATATTCGTTTTCCGGGTCGAGGATGAAGATCTTCGCGTCCTCCGCCGCCAGGTTCGCCAGCAGCGATTTCGTGGCGTAGGACTTACCGGAACCGGACTTGCCGACGATGACCATGTTGGAGTTCACGCGTTCGGAATCCCTGCGGAAGAAATCGATGAACACGGGGATGCCTTCGCTCTCGCCCATCTTG
This sequence comes from Bacillota bacterium, assembly GCA_017619985.1. Lineage (GTDB taxonomy): Bacteria > Bacillota > Clostridia > Peptostreptococcales > Anaerovoracaceae > RUG11894. Next base: position 6,739 of record JAFZRG010000236.1, read on the forward strand.
ATACCGCCTTCGTCGGATACGTTGGCGAAGATCCAGGGGAAGCAGGCTGCCACGGTGTTGCTCGAGATGCCCCGGCCTTCCTTGGCCATGGGATCGAGCGCGCTCACCTGGGAGCCGATGAAAGCCTGCACCTGGTCAAAGTCCATGTTGTTCAGGCGGAAGCTGTTCTCCTGCCAGCTGCGGCGCACGTTCTTCTTCAGTTCGTTGATGGTGGACCGCTGACTCAGGGGAGGCTGTACGATATTGTAATTATTGCGCGTGGCCACGATGTC
>JAFZRG010000237.1 GCA_017619985.1 Bacillota bacterium
AAGGTCTATCCGGAGACGGAGCAGCTGACCAACGCCATCAGCCTGTGGAGAACGGAGGAGGCGAACGTACCCGTCACGCCTCCGCCGTCTCAGCAGACGAATAACGATAATAATAATTCTGTAAACGATAACGGATCCGCCCCGGATACCTCCGAAGGCGGAGAAGGCTAACGAAAGAAGGCTGAGCGATGGCGAAAGACGTCGTATTCGAAAGTGAAAAATACATGCAGCGGCAGGAGACGAAGCGGAAATGGCTCCCCGTCCTCTGCCTTGCCGCCATCCTGCTGGCTGTGATCGTGATCGCGCTGATCATACGGGGCAGCCGCGGCGTTGTCTACACCGGCGGTGAGGACACCCCGTACCCCTACAGCTGGAGCATCGACCGCAAGGGCGAACTCAAACTGGAGATCGATAAGAGCGCGGCGGAAGGGTATACCTGGGCCGCCTCGGATTACGATATCAGCGGACTGGAGATCGGACGCCCGGAGAAGCAGCCGCAGGACAAAAGCAGTTTCACGATCAAGCCGAACGCTGCGGGACGCTACGTCTCGGTGTTCTCGCTGGTCAACAAGGAAGACCGCAGCGACTGCATCTACGAATGGAGATTCCTGATGGATTCCGCGCAGATCACAGAAGGAGAAACGTCCTCCGCGGGACCGCTCTCCATCCTTTCCGGAACCGGTATGGAACTGGGCGGAAAAAAGAGGAATACGGAAGAAGACGCTCTCTCTTATACGATCGCCGCAGGACCGGACGGGACCATGACCGTGGAACTCATCAATCCGGCGCAGGGCTCCGTTGCAGCCGGGGATGCTGTCCGCCCTGTGAAGGATAAGGACGAAGGCGACGTCGTCTCCGAAGAAAAGCGCGGAGAAGAAGACGGCGGCGCACCGGACGACTCGCAGGGATCTGCCGTTCCGCTGGAATCGACCGTCATCACGGATCCTGCTGAGATCGAAGAATTCGAAGGGATACCGTATGACGAATTGGTCGAACAGCTGAAGGCGGCAGAAAAAGAAAAAGAGGCAGTCATCTACAACTATTCGTGGACCGTCACGTCCGACAACGAAGGTGCGGTCAGCCCGGCCGGCGTGTTCTATACCGGAGAGATGGCGATCGCTTCGCTGAATGCCGGAAACCGGAACGGAACGGCTTCCGTCAGCGTGCATAACGACCGGCTGGGCTTGGAGGTCTATGCGGTCGTAACGAATCTGGACGGTCAGCTGACCATAGACTCCTACGGCAGCAGATCGTACGAACCCGTACCGGTCGTACTGCCCGAACCGGAAGAGGGGCAGGCGGAAACGGAAGAAACTTCGCAACCCTAGTTTTTCTGAGGTAACGGAATGTTCAGAAAACTCAAAGAAAACCTTTCAGATTTTATCGACGCCCTGGACGGCAAGACCATCCTGTTCTATGTGATGGTCTTCGTGATCGGCTCCCTTGTCATGGGCTGCCTCATCCGGTTCCTGTTCGAGAACCTCAGCGGGATCCTGGGCGTTGACGGCTGGCATTTCCGCATCGAGCTCCTGTGGGAACCGCTCACGTGGATCATCGGTCTGTCCGTCATGTGCATCCTCGGCGCGCTCTACCTGATCAACGGAGGCCTCCGCAGAACAGGCGCCGTCGGACGCAGCATGCTCGGCGGAAAGGCGAAGGACAACACCATCGAATCCCCGCTGGAGAACAGCCGCTTCCTGACGGACGAAGAACGGGACAAATACTTCCCGCCGTTCACGTACGAGAGCCTGCCCAACATGAAGAACGACGGCGTGCCCGCCAGAGCCGTTCTTGACAAGAAGGGCCAGCTGGTCGGCAATTTCAAGTCCGGCGTGCATGCGCTGGTCATCGGCGCCACCGGTTCCGGCAAGACGACGACCTTCATCAATCCCATGATCCAGCTGATCGGCGCCACGAACTGCGGATCCTCCATGATCATGACGGACCCGAAGGGCGAACTGTTCGATCTGCACAGCAACTATCTGAAGAGCAGAGGATATAACGTGCAGGTCCTCGACCTGCGCGACACGTATTCCTCCAGCCGCTGGAATCCGCTGGAACCCATCTGGGACGCCTACCAGGAATACAGGAACGCAGGCACCGGCATCATCGCCCATACGGACTCCATGGCGAACTATCCCGACCTTCGCCGCATGAACGGCGAAGCGGCGGAAGGGGAACCCTGGGTGGAATACCAGGGCAGAGCCTATCTGGACTTCGGACACTGCCGGGACGACGTAGCCGTCGCGCGGCAGAAGATCTACGATGAGATGTACGAAGATTTGAGCGACCTCGTCGGCGGACTCATCCCCATCCAGAACGAGAAGGATCCGCTGTGGGAAAGAGGCGCGCGCAGCATCGTCATGGCGACATGCCTTGCCATGCTGGAAGACTCAGAGAACCCGGATCTCGGCATGACGAAGGAAAAGTTCAACCTCTTTAACATCAATAAAGCGCTCGGCAATTCCGACAACAATTACGAGGCGCTCAAGAATTACTTCGAGGGCAGAAGCAAGCTGTCCCAGGCATATCAGCTGTCCCGCCAGGTCATGACGGCACCGGAGGCGACCCTGGGATCCTATATGTCCATCACGTTCGACAAGATGAGCATCTTCAACGACCGCGGACTGTGCGGTCTGACGAGCGCGACCGACATCCACGCGGAGCGCTTCGCGTTCGAGCCTACGGCGCTGTTCCTGAAGATCCCCGACGAAAAGGATACGAGGCACTTCCTGGCTTCGCTGTTCATCCTGAGCACGTATAAGGCGCTCATCAAGGTGGCGACGAGCCTGCCGGGCCAGACGCTTCCCAGAAACGTCTATTACATCATGGACGAGTTCGGCAACATGCCGAAGATTGACAAGTTCGGCCAGATGATCACCGTCGGCCGTTCCAGAAAGATCTGGTTCTCCATGGTCGTACAGAGTTTCGTGCAGCTCACGAACGTATACGGCAAAGATATCGCGGACATCGTCATCGGCAACTGCGGCGTCAAGATGTTCATCGGTTCCAACGATACGGATACCTGCAAGATGTTCTCCGAGATGTGCGGCAACATGACCGTACGCACAACGAGCACGTCCAGTTCCATCGGCAGCAAGGCCGGCGACATCAACGTGTCCACGCAGACGCAGGTGCGCCCGCTGATCTACCCGTCCGAACTGCAGCGCCTGAACAACCAGGAGAGCACAGGGAACAGCATCATCGTTTCGTTCAACTCGTTCCCGCTCAAGACGAAGTACACACCTTCGTACAAGTGCCCGTATTACAAGTTCGGACCGATGGATCTGACCGAGATCCGCAGCAACATGTTCCGCGCGGACGAAGTCTACTACGATCTGCGCGAGCGCAACGAAAAAGTGCTCGGAGAACAGATCTCGTAAGGAGGAACTGCGATGAACGACGCGGAAAAAGAGATAAGGAGCATTCTGCTGGGCCGCACGATCCTGCTGGAGGACGGCCGTCTGTCCGTTCCGCAGAAAGGCGATTTCTACCTGTCCGGCGGCGTGTCCGACGGAGCGGAAGCGGTCCGCTTTCTGGGAATGGCGAAAAAGTCGCAGGTGCTGGAGACCGTGCGCAGAGAATTCGACGTGCGCGTGACCATACAGCGGATGCTGCAGAATATGGGCCGGGGCGTCGTGCTCAACGAACAGCCCGAAGCGCGCGCCTGCCTGATCCGCTACGTGCTGACAAAACCTGTCCTGCTGACGTTCGATTACGTCGAGGGCCTGCCGGTGCTCACCGCCTGGGCGCCGCGCACGATTACCGGCCTGATCTCGATCAACCGGGCGCTGAAGAAATTCAATAAAGATCTGCCCGAGGATATCGTCGTGACAGGCAAAGAAGCGCCGGAAATGCCGGAAGGGGAAAGCGACAAGGCGAAGAAGGCCGCCAGGGAAGAGAAAAAGGCGGCGAAAGCTGCGAAGAAAGAGGAAAAGCGCAGAGAAAGAGAAGCGCAGAAAGCGGAGGAATCCAGGCTGCGCGAAGAGGAAAAACGAAGGATGCAGGAAGCCGAAAACGGCGATTTCTGGATGCTGAAGGAGGGGGATAGAGATGAGCATGAAGATCGATCTGATCAAACACGGGAATGACTGCGAGCTGAAGATGGACGGCTTCATCGACGCCACGAACGCTGCGGAGGTGGAACAGGTCCTGGTGGACGTAGCCGGCAAGTTCGACAATATGCTTCTGGATATGGAGAAGCTGGAATACGTCTCCAGCGCGGGACTGCGCGCCTTCAAGCGCGTCTACATGGAGCTGCGCCGCAAGGGCGGCACGCTGTCCGCGAAGAACGTGGACAAGGCCATCATGGAAGTGCTGGAAGTGACGGGCTTCACCCGTCTGTTCAAGTTTGTCTAGAAGAGGTGCGGTATGGATAGTCTCAGCGTAAGTGCTGAAATCAAAAACCTGGATCAGGTGACGGATTTCGTGCTGCAGCGGCCGGAGATCGCAGCCTGTTCAAAGCAGATCCGGCTGCAGCTGCGCCTGGCCATCGAAGAGATCTTCGTCAACATCGCCAGCTACGCCTATGACCCCGAGATCGGACCGGCCGAAGTGCGCTGCGAAGTGCTGCCCGATCCGCTGCGCGTGGTCATCCAGTTCCTGGACGGCGGCAAACCGTTCGATCCGCTGGCGAAAGAAGACGCGGATACGTCCGAGGAGGCTCTGTTCGCGCGCGAAGGAGGCCTCGGCATCCTTCTGGTGAAGGAGACGATGGACGGCGTCACGTACACGTATGAAAACGGCAAAAACATCCTGACGATCGAGAAGAAACTGACGGAACCGGAGGACGTATGCCTATAAAAAGCATCCGTGAAATGACACAGAGGGAGCGGGAGCATTATTCGCTCGAAGGGCGGGTGTTCCGTTCGATCGCTCTTTACTCCATCCTTCTGGGGCTCATATGCTTCGCCCTCGGCTTCGGCATGTATCTGTATGGACTCGCACAGGATTCCATGGATGAGGCAGCTGACCTGTCGGACAAGGCAGTCGGCGCCATCCGGATGATGAGCCAGCCGGATCTGTATGCACACGACGTTCTGGACATCTACAAACAGAACGCACAAAACGCGGCGGACGGGGAGAGTTATTATGCGGTTTTCGACCGGGTCACGGAAGATCCGGGCTATCAGCAGATGCATCTCATCCTGAAGAACAACCGCACCGAAAACATGTCAGATTTCTTTTTCGCCGTGCCCGTTCCCGAGGACGGCGTTGTCGTTTTCGTGGCGGATACGGATCCCAGAGAAGGTCACATGTATCCGGCGGGCAAAGCGGTCAGGTTTCCGGGTTTCGCACAGAAGATTTTCCTGCGGCTCGGCAAAGGGACCGAGTTCCCGCGCACGTTCTTCGTTCTGCCCGGCCGAGGCCTCGTATGCATCAGCGGCGCGTACGTCAACGGGACCGACTATACGGACGGCTGCCTGTTCGCGATGATGAACGTCGCGACGGTGCTGAAGGGTGTGCGCAGTTTCGCGCTGGCTTTTACAGCACTGGTGCTCCTCGTCATCCTGATCGCGGGCATCCTGTTCGTGCGGAAGATCCGCAGAGGCGTCGTCAAGCCCATCAACGAGATCGCGGAAGCCGCGCAGGATTACGTGCGCGACAAGCGCGAGGGCAGGGACGTGACGGATCACTTCGCGCGTCTGAACATCCGCACGGGCGACGAGATCGAGAACCTCAGCCTCGTCATGGCGGAGATGGAGCGCGATATCGATATGTACGTGGACGATCTGACGGACGCGACCGCGGAAAAGGAAAGGGTCGGCGCGGAGCTGAACATGGCCGCGAAGATCCAGGCAGCGATGCTGCCGCACAGGTTCCCGCCGTATCCGGACCGCACGGAGTTCGATATCTACGCCACGATGGAGCCCGCCAGGGAAGTCGGCGGCGACTTCTACGACTTCTATCTGATCGACGACGACCATCTGTGCCTCGTCATGGCGGACGTCTCCGGCAAGGGCGTGCCCGCGTCGCTGTTCATGATGATCACGAAGGTGATCCTGCAGAGCTGCGGCATGCTGGGCCAGTCCGCTTCGGAGATCCTGAACAAGACGAACCAGGCGCTGTGCCAGGACAACCAGATGGATATGTTCGTCACGGCCTGGATCGGCATCCTGGAGCTTTCGACCGGAAAGCTGACGATGGCCAACGCGGGTCACGAATACCCGGTATTCAAAGACCCGGACGGACCGTTCGAACTGTTCAAAGACAGACACGGCTTCGTGCTCGGCGGCTTCGACGACGAAGTCTACAGCGCGCAGGAAGTGCAGTTCGAGCCCGGTTCGAAGATTTTCCTGTACACGGATGGCGTGCCCGAAGCCATGGATCCTCTGCGTGAACAGTTCGGTCTGGAGCGCATGCTCGGCGCGCTGAACGCGCAGCCGCAGGCTTCGCCGGAAGAGGTGCTGTACAGCGTGCGGTCCGCCGTGAGCAGCTTTGTAAAGGACGCGGAACAGTTCGATGACATCACGATGATGTGCCTGGAATACAAAGGACCGCGGATGGATCCCGAAGAATAAAAAACCTGTCTTTTCGTTGGACTTTTGTTGGACAGGCCTCTGTATAATCGACGCGGAAAAGGAGATAACGTATGCCGGATCCCGAAGAACTGAAACAATTTCACGACCTGGCGGAAGAGATCAAGGCGCTCGGGGCGGATTCCCCCGAATACAAAGCGTTTGAGACGGTCATCAGCCAGACGGACGCAATGCTGTCCGCGCTGAGCAAAAAGCCGAAAAACGGACCGGTGCCGGTCGTTTCCGAGCGGAACCGCAGCCAGCTGGTCGGCGCGCACCTGATGATCGGCAATGCGGCCGAAAAACTGCTGGGGACAGAGATCTCCGAGGCGCTGAAGGAGAAAGTCAGGAATCTGGCGGATCTCGCGGCGAAAAACCACCGGGTGCTGAGAAGCTATCAGCCGGATAAGGATCCGAAGAGCCTGCCGCGTCTTCTGGAAGACGCCCGCACGGTCACCGTGGATACGCGGGGCACGAAACTGGCCGATTCGCTGTCCGGCGCCCAGTCCAGGCGCCAGCCCATCGTCTATATGGACGATCAGGGCAAAAAGACCGCCGGCGTGTTCACCCCGAAAAAGGTCAACGATTACTGGGGAGATCTGCAGAAGATCTTCGAGGCGGAAGCGGACGATCCCCGCAACGCTCTTTCGCAGGACGCGAAAGATATGCTGAAGGGTTTCCTCGAAAATTACTGGAACGTGTTTCCGCAGGTCGTGCAGTACAACAGGCACGGCACGCTGAATAAGGATCCGAGAGGGAGAAGGGAACTGGATCTCACCAGCATGATCGCGGGCATCTCGGACGTGCGGACGAATAAAACGTCTCCCGCCTTCCTGGCGAACGCCTTCAAGATCGCTTATCCGCAGCTGCAGGGCCAGGATCTGAACCGGGTGTTCGGCGCAGGCATGATGGAACGCCTGTCTCAGAAGACGGATCCCCATTTCGTTTCGACCGGCATCCAGGTCGATTCCGCCGGGATCATGGACGGGTCGCGCACCGATACGCGCAATGCGGCCATGTATTCGGTGGCGGAGCTGTTCGGGGTCTCCCACCTGGTCGCGCAGGCCGTTCCCATGAAATTGATCGGCGAAAACGGAGAGGCGGTCGAAGGCACCTTCATGATGAAGGCGAAGGGCATGGATCCGGAAAACCTGCCGCAGGAGGCAATGTACATCAACGAGGATTCGCTGACCGGCACGAACGGCAAGGGATACAGGGACCTGGCGGATCTGCAGGTGCTGGACTATCTCTGCGGCAACGTCGACCGGCACGGCGGCAATATGTTCTACCTGTTCGACCGCAATCATAAGTTCTGCGGCGTACAGGCCATCGACAACGACTGCAGCTGCGGGCTTCTGGTGCCGAGCAACAAGAACAACGTCAACAAGCTGGTCGTTCCGAAGAACATGAAGATCATCAGCCGTTCCATGTACGATAAGGTGATGACCATGCAGCCGGAGGAACTCCGCTTTGCGCTGAGAGGCTTCGGCCTTTCCGAAAAGGAACTGAACTGTTCGGCAAAACGCCTGGTCAATCTGAAGGCCGAGCTGAAAAAGGGCGCGGTCACAGTCGTGGAAGATAAGGACTTCCGCAAGATCAACGCAAGGAAACTGTCGCAGCTGAAGGCGAAGGACGCGCAGGGGAACGGACTGAACCTCTTCACCCGCGCCTCAAACCAGATCTGCGCGTTCACCAGGTTCCGCATGGACCAGCATGGCGTCTACAACGATTTCGCGGATACCGACGCGATCGGAGAATACAACCGGGCGCTGCCCGGGGCGACGGACCGCGAGATCGAGAAGACGGATCTGCTGCTGCAGTGGATGGACCGCGTCACGAATACCGGCTTCTGGCACTTCCACAAGGGAACGTCCCCGCAGTTCGAAGCCATGCGGGAAGCCGCCAGAAACTATAAAGAGTATCAGCAGAGGATCAAGGCCAGGATCGACAACGCGAATTCCCCGGCGCGGAAAAACGATCCCGACGCGCCGTACGACGCGCTCGTCAGAGAAGAGGAACTCGAAGAGATGGCGAGGCTGAAAAAGAGAATGGCCGAGACGGCGGACACCTATCTGGCCGGCAAAGGGAACGCGACGCGCAACCCGTACACGCGCTCCCGCAAGGAAGTCGCCGGTTTCGTCAAAGCATTCGGCCAAACGGGCGAGACCGTAAAAGAGGAAGAGATACAGACGCTCCGCAAGCAGGGAAAGCGGGCGGACGAAGAAGCCGCACGAAGAGAGTCGGCACAGCAGGGCCCTGCGGCAGGCCTGTAGAGCAGATGAAGGAGGACGAACATGCCAAATCCGGAAGATAACAACAAGACGACACAAGGCAGAGGAAGCGGAATGCGCACCGGCGGCGGCCAGGGCGGACGCGGTGACAGCGTCCTGCAGAAGAAGGCGCGCCAGCTTGCTGACGACTTCGCAAAGGACCCCTTTATCGAAAAGGACTCCGCCGCAGCAGACATCCTGAAGCTGCGGGATATGCTCAAAGCCATGGTCTCATCCGAATCCGGCGAGATCAAGGAAGCTGCGCAGCAGCTGCTCGGGCAGACGGAACAGCTGATCGACAGCGCGAGAAAATGCGGCAAGGTATCGGTAGTCTCCGCCAGCACCCAGGCGCTCACGCAGCAGGTGAACGCGCTGGCAAAGCAGATCGGCACCATCGAATCTACGCTGGGCGGCTACAAGGTGAAGTACGTGCAGGCGTATCAGAAGAGCCTTGCCTCCTTCGAGCAGGTATGGACGGTCAGATTCTCCGGTATCTTTCCCTCGCAGGCCCAGGCGCAGATACAGAAGGCTGTTCCTGACAAGCTGAAGAACGTCAGGAACTGGGACGCTTATATGAACGCCTTCCTCGGCGATAAGGTCGAGAAGGGCAAGGAGAAGGAATGCCTGGCGAAAGCCATGAGCGGCCTGATGCTCAAGCAGCAGAACAAGCCCTTCAGCCTGGAAGAGGCCGACAAGCTGGCTGCAAACATCCTCAAGAGCGAAGTCTTCCAGAAGACGTTCGGCAAGAACGGACGGCTGGTGGAGGAATACCTGAAGAACCGCAACATCTCCCAGGCTATCATGCTGATGGACGCCCAGGTGGACAAGGCCGGCGTCAAGAAACTGCAGAAGGAGCAGGACGCCAAATACAAGAAATTCAACGAGTTCCTGAACCTGCATCCTGCGCTGAAGCTCGGCTACGAGGTCATGAGCAGGAAAGACGCCGACGGCGGCACCAGCGAAGTGCAGAAAATGATCGACGAGTATCATAAGGCGAAGCAGGACGGAAACGAGATGACGGAGGCCCGCATCATGACGAAGCTCCTGAAAGAAGCGGACCCCATCCTGCAGCAGCATGCGGGAGAAAGAAGAAAGCCGGCTGCCGGCGCGGAACCGGCAGAACCTGTTTTAACGCATAAACCGGAAGCGGAATAGGAGGACGACCATGCCGAAAACAAAGTATCTGAACCAGGCAAGACATCTGATTGCAGAATATAGCGAAGCGATGATCACGGAGGAGCAGTTCCGGTATCATCTCAGACAGTTTAACCGCGACGTAGACCGTACTTCGGGAAACGAGCAGCTGGAGACCCTGCGCAATCAGTCACAGTCCATCCTGCAGCAGGCGGAAGAGCTCTCCCGC